>JAIRSI010000002.1 GCA_031255515.1 Oscillospiraceae bacterium
GCGCAATTGTTAAATGACAAAACTGCAAGTAAACTTACTTTTAATTCAAGTTTCCTTTTGTTCAACTTCCTATGGAGGATTCCTCACAATTGTTGAACAACAAAACTGCAAGCAAATCTATTTCCATTCAAGGTTCCTTTTGTTTAATTTTTTGTGAGAAACTTCGCGCAATTGTTAAATGACAAAACTGCAAACAAATCTACTTCAATTCAAATTTCCCGATAGTTTAATTTAATTTCTCAACGAGAGATTTTACGCGACTGTTAAATAAAGAAGCTGCAAATAAACTTATCTTTAATCCGAACTGCTCTCTTGCGTTTGATTTCTTAAAAACATGAGAAACTTTACACACTTGTTAAGTGATAAAATCGTAGGTGGAAATATTTCATCCTAATTTCCTTTTGTTTAATTTTTTATGATTACCAGATTCTAATCTGACTGCGATAATTCCCAAAACTCCATTCACAAAAGAAGAACTTTTGTCCGTGCCATATTTTTTGGCAATTTCCACCGCTTCATTTATTGAAACACTAATCGGCACACTTTCTTCAAAGAACATCTCGTAAACTGCAATTCTTAAAATGCAAATCACAATTCTTGACAATCTATCTTTATCCCAACCAACTATGCTTTCATTTATCGTTTTATTTATCTCTTCTTCATGTTCTTTAACTCCCGTAAATACGCGCTCTGTAAACTCGTGAGTTTCGCCGTTACCAAAATAAGACATCCTCGGCTTGGGCTTTGAATCGCAGTCATCAAAAGATTTTTCAAACACAAGTAAAAAAGCCTGTTCCCTCTGCGCGCGCCTCTTCACAAAACCCAGCCCCCCTTTCTTAATTGAAAAACCTCGCCTTAAAACACTACGCTTTAATCCTACAGCATCTGCG
Source organism: Oscillospiraceae bacterium (assembly GCA_031255515.1). GTDB lineage: Bacteria > Bacillota > Clostridia > Oscillospirales > Acutalibacteraceae > JAITRE01. The sequence goes on from JAIRSI010000002.1 coordinate 891, forward strand.
AAAAGTTTACAAGTTATTCTGCTCGTTGTTCGTCGACAAAAAGTTGACCTCATAAACCGCAAGCTCCAAACTTACTACAATCGCAATTGTTCATTCGCAAATCGCAAGCTCCAAACTTAATATAATCACACATCATTAAAATACAAATCTCAATGCATCCACACTGCGAACTACTCTACTCACAGCTTTAAATTTCCACAATTTTAGACGCGACCTTTGCGACGCTCATATCGTGGGTCACAACTACCACAGCCCTAGTCTCATTTAATTTTCTAAGAAGCGAAACTACGACATCCCTGTTGAAATCATCGAGCGACCCAGTGGGTTCATCAGCCAGAACGACTGTGGAAGGCTTCAGCATAACTCGAGCTATGGCCACTCTTTGTTGCTCGCCTCCGGAAAGCTCATAAATCTTTCTGTTTTCAAAGCCAGAGAGCGAAACCTCTTCTAGGACCTCTCTTATTTTCTCTTCTTTTTCTTTACTGGAAATTTTTACATACCTAAGGGCAACCAAGAGATTTTTTTTAACGGTCTCATTTTCAAGAAGAGCAAAATTTTGAAAAAGATAACCAATATTCTCTCGTATTACCTTAGTTGCCTCTCTGGAATTCGGTTTGCCAGCTTTTTTCCCGTCAAACTCTAAAAGACCAGAATCAGGCTCCTCGATAAGGCCCATCATGTTAAGGAGCGTGGTCTTTCCGGCACCCGATTTTCCTGTTATTGCGACAAAATCCATATCTTTAACTTCTAAATTAAAATTAGAAAATATTACTTTACCGCGAAATTTTTTGTTTATATTTTTTAAAGTCAAAACAGACACTGTTAAATCCTCATTTCCTAAAATATTCCATCAAAGCCACCTCGCTGCTTCCAGAAAACAAGCGCCAACGACTAACCAACGCCATCCGTCAAGCAAAAAAGCGCAAAACAATATGCTCGCCCAAAAAAATTCCCCTGCTCACATCTCTATTCCCATCCACAAGGCTAATGCTACACTCAATGGATATTTATGTCAACTTAAGTTTTTAAAATTTTTTTAAAGAGCAGCTAAAAACTTCGCGAGCAATGGTAGATGGAGTGACTATTTCACCCAATTCTTCGCTTATTTCTTGTCCAATAAAACGCTTAGTCATGCGAGTTTTAACAAATCCCGGACTTATATATTCCACCGATATATTTGAGGGCTCTAATTCTTTTTTAAGTGCTTTGCTAAATCCTATCACCGCGGATTTAGAAGCCGAGTACACCACTTCGCAAGAGGCACCTTGTTCGCCCCATATTGACGAAATATTGATTATTAATCCATTTTTCTCTTTTATCATATGAGGAACCACCGACCTGCAACAATTAAAAACTCCTCCCACATTGATTTTCATTACTTTACAAAAATCTTCGTATGTGGTATCCTGAATTTGTTTGTAAAGATCTATCCCTGCGTTGTTCACTAGCACGTCGATCTTTCCAAACTTACCTATCGCTTCGTCTATCATAGCTTGCACCTGAATGTCCTTTGAAACATCGGCTTTTATTGCTATGGCATTGTGGTTTTTCTTTTGCAGTTTGAAGATTAAATCCAAAGCCTGCTCCTCTGATTCTAGATAATTTACCACAACGTTGTAACCAGACGCGGCAAATATTTTGGCTGTTTCTCTCCCGATTCCCCTTGAAGCCCCCGTTATTAGCACTGTTCTTTTCATGAATCTAATACGCCGTCCCATTTTAATTTTTAGATCGCCCCATATTAAATTTTAAACTAACATTGATATCAAACTCAAGTTTTTAGGCAAAATTTGTTAACCAAAAGTTCGTTTATTGTGCACATAAAAAGAGGTAAAATTTTGAGGGAAGACAATAAAAAAGACGAGTTAATTGTGGGTAAGAATTCTGTTATAGAAACGTTATCAACCGGCAGAGCGATCGGTTCCATAATGATTTCAAAGAGTCATAGTTCAAAAAGAATCAGAGAGATAATTTTTTTAGCGTCTAAAGCAAAAATTCCCATCAAAATGGTTGAAAATAAAAAGCTAAGTTTGCTTTGTCAAAGCGATAAACATCAGGGCGTGGTCGCTCTGGCTTCGGCTAAAAATTACAATTCTTTACAGGATATTTTAGATTACGCAAAACTTAAAAATGAACCTGAATTTATAGTGATATGTGATTGTATAGAGGATCCGCACAATCTTGGGGCTATCATTAGAACATCTGAATGCGTTGGCGCACATGGGGTTATTGTCCCCCAAAGAAGATCTGCGGCGCTGAGTGCAACTGTAAGGAAAACCTCCGCTGGAGCGCTGGAACACACCATGGTCGCCCGGGTCACAAATCTTGTTACGACGGTCAATGAGTTAAAAAGGCGCGGCATTTTTGTCTACGGAGCGGACATGTGTGGCAAGGCTTTTTGGAAAAAATGGGTAAATCTCTCCGGGCCAATTGCGCTGGTCGTTGGCAACGAGGGCCGAGGCATCAAAAAATTATTAAAAGAACAATGCGATGATTTGCTTTCCGTCCCTATTAACGGTAAAACTCAGTCCCTTAACGCCTCTGTTGCTTGTGGAATTTTGCTCTATGAAATTGCGCGATCTAGAAATTTTTAAGACTTTTAAGATGTATTTTTGAAAGAAAACAAAATAATGTACTTGACTTTTTTGTAAATCACGTCTAGAATGACATCAAATGGGGTTTGCTGATTGAGAGTGATGGACTTAAAGCGGGTAGGGCACTTATTTTTACAAAGTGAGTCTTTTACAGAGAACTTTAAAATCTTCGTTAGTTTTTTTAGTGAAGGATTTAAGGTTTTTAGCGCGGAAAACATAGTTGTTACTTTATTAGATTTATATAAATAATCCTCGTTAGCTCAGTTGGTAGAGCATGCGGCTGTTAACCGCAGGGTCGTTGGTTCGAGCCCAACACGAGGAGCCAAATTTTAAATTCTCGTCTTTTGAGTTTTTCTAAAAAACACTCGATGTCTATATACATAATCTTTGTTCAGTTCGTTTGGCGCGGCGCAGTTCTACTTTGCATTAGTGTTACCGCAGGGGGATTTTTAACCTTGGCTGGTGCGATACTTATAGTTTTTTCAGAGATTTTGTTGACGTAGTGTAGTTTTTTGAATTTAGTTAGCGCAGTATAACTCTCTGTCCTGTCCGGCATGGTTCTTATAGGTCGAGTAATATGGTGTAATTTTTTTATCTGAATATAAATAATAAAATAGCAATAAATTTGCGAAATTAAGCTTGAACAAAAAATGTGTATTAATTATTACGAAGGTTTGAATTTAGCTGGCGTAATATAACTCTTTGTCCTAGCCGGCACGGTTTTTCTAGCTCGGGTAACATGGGGCAATTTTTTTATCTAAATATAAATAATTTTAAAAAAATAGCAATAAATTTGCGAAATTAAGCTTGAACAAAAAATATATGTTGACTATTACAAAGAATTGTTTTAAGATCACTGCCGTGCGGATGTATTTCAAC
>JAIRSI010000032.1 GCA_031255515.1 Oscillospiraceae bacterium
GTTTTTCCGCGCTTTTGAAAGATTGAAAATTCGCCGGGCTTGTGGTTTGGTAATCCTAGCTTCAAATAATTTAAAATCAGTATAATTTACCTGGCTTTTGCAGACACTAAAACCCAGAATCATTTTAAGTAGCTAAGTTGGGGGTAGATTTGAGTGATTGAATTTATAAAAAAACTGTTCGGGACCCCCCAACCGTCGGAAAAAAAGCCTAGAAAAAATAAAAAAGTCGAAATTAGTGCCTCTCTTTCAGAAACATTAAAGTATCTGCAGAACGAGTTTAACTCCAGCTCCGACTTTGTAAAGCGAGAATTCGAAATAGACAAAACCAAAGCTGCAATAATCAACATGGACGGCTTAATTAATAAAGAAATTTTAGCCACAAGCGTTATGAATCCGATAAGAAAACACGGTCCCATAGGGTGCCAAACTCCTTGCGAAAAATATGTATATATAAGAGATAATGTCTTGTCGACGGCGGATCAAACAGAAATAAAAACCTACGAAGAAGTCATAAAATTCATGACCGCCGGCTTTGCGATGTTAGCCCTCGACGGCTGCGACACCATTCTGGCCATAGGCATTCAGGGCTTTAGCGTTAGAGGTATAGCTGAGCCTCCGAATGAAGTTATGCAGCGCGAATCTAAGGAGGGTTTTGTCGAGGCTTTAAGAATAAACTCCACAATGATTCGACGCAGAATAAGAAGTCCTAAATTAAAGTTTGAAACTATGACTTTGGGCTCCGTCACAAAAACTGACATTTATCTTTGCTATCTTTTGGATACTTCTTCTGAATTTCTTGTCGATGAAATGAGAAAAAGATTAAAAAACATAGAAATCAACGGAGTATTGGCCGCGGGTTATGTTTCGGAATTTCTCGAAGAAAACAGAAACGTCTCTTTATTTAGCAGCGTAGGTGTGTCAGAAAGACCGGATACGGTATGCGCCAAAATCCTAGAAGGGCGGGTAGCCGTTTTGATAGACGGCACACCGAGCGTAATAATAGCGCCATTTCTTTTCACCGAGTATTTTCAAAGCCTTGACGACTACACCACAAAGCCCTACTTTGCCACTCTGACTAGATGGCTCAAATACCTTTCTTTTTTTATAGCCGCGCTTTTGCCGGGATTTTATGTCTCTACGGGAACCTTCAATCCAGAATTGTTACCAAACCAATTAATAAATAAAATATCTATCGCCGTTGCAACCACACCTTTTTCGTTGATGTTTGAAGCTTTTTTGATCCATTTAATATATGAAATAATGAGAGAAGCGGGGCTTCGTTTGCCAAAACCGCTCGGGCACGCAATCAGTATAGTCGGAGGCCTGGTCATCGGCCAAACGGCTGTTAGTTCCGGACTCATAGGAGGTCCCACACTGATGGTGGTCGCCTTAACGGCGCTCGCTTCGTATGTGATTCCCAATTTGTACGAGCCAATTGCAATTTTAAGGCTTGTTTTCATCTTTGTGGGAGGTATAATGGGCACGTGGGGAATAATGCTTTTGTTTTCTGCGGTCCTGGTGGACATATGCACAAAGACTAATTTCGGCATCCCCTACGCTTCGCCAATATCTCCGTTTAGCTGGTTCGGAATGAGAGATGTCTTCATACGTTCGGGATTTAGAACTCTGGCAAAAAGGGTAAATCCGGTACAAAATATGCCAGGATCTAAAATCTAAAACGTCTATCTCGCGCTCTAAATCTTAAACTGCAAAATTCACACATTTATTAGAGTTTTTTGAGTCAAAAAGCAAATTCGACTTTAAAAATGAGAGGAGGCAAAAAATGAAAGAAATGCCCGCAATAACGACCACTCAAACGTCCGTCATGCTCTTCATCAGCCAAATTCTTTTAAACTTAGCATATAATCCGCAACGTCTATCTCGCGCTCTAAACCTTAAACTGCAAAATTCACACATTTATTAGAGTTTTTTGAGTCAAAAAGCAAATTCGACTTTAAAAATGAGAGGAGGCAAAAATGAAAGAAATGCCCGCAATAACGACCACTCAAACGTTCGTCATGCTCTTCATCGGCCAAATTCTTTTAAACTTAACATATAATCCGCTGCTATTTTCTTCTGAAAATATGTGGGATCATATCGTTTCTACTGTTCTTTCTTTTTTGGCCGTTTTTATAATTTTTTGTCCAATTTACTTTTTATATAAAAGGGATCCCAAAACAAATATAGTTAAGACTTCAGTCAACGCTTTCGGAAAATTCGGTATTATTATTGCCTTATTATACGTATTGTATTATTTATTCGCCAGCTGCTATTCGCTCTGCGTGTTTAATATTTTTACAAAAAATGTGATGAGTCCCAAAACTTCTTTGTGGCTGGTGTCATTCGCGGTGGGAATCGCCTCCTGGTATGGCGCAAGCAAGGGAATTGAGGGTCTCGCCCGCGCTTGCCTAATAATTTTCTTTATGATCTTGGCGTCCATGATCTTTTTATTTTGTGCGCTAACGCCAAGAATAGATGATTTAAACTATGCTCCGCTTATGTATGAAGGAACAAGTAGCGTTTTCGACGGAGCCATGTCCATGATTGCGCAGAATTTTTGTATTCCCGCTGTAGCCGTGTTGTTCCCCTTCGTGAAAGGAAACTTTAAAAAGGGAATTTTCTTTTGGAATATATCCTCCCATCTATTTTTGGCGAGCATAATATTTTTAGTCGTAGGAAGCTTGGGAGATTACGCAAAAACCCAGATGTTCCCAATATACACAGCGGTTACGGTGGCAGAAATTGGCGCATTAAAAAGAATGGACTCGATTTTCCTAGGACTTTGGACAACGAGTCTTTTTTGTAATATATCTCTATTTTTATTTTTAATATCCAATATATTTGAAAATTTGTGGGGCAAAAAGGCTGCAAAAATTTCCCTACTTTTTTGTGCCTTATTTATTTCTTCCTTCAGCGCCATTAGTTCTTCTGACATGGAATTTTTAAAAGACATTTACAACGTAAACATAATTTTAGGGCTCACCGCGGTGGTGACGATCTTATTACCCTGCCTCCTTTTGTTAGTAAAACCTATAAAAACTCCAGAGCCCGACGTTAACACCTAAGCGATCTACATAAATTGTGACAAACTTCTGCTTTATACTTCTTTCTCACGTTAGCGTCAGGGTCTGAGCGTTTCACGTTGCAACAAAATACGCAAGGTGCGTCCACGATGATATTGCAGCACACGGAGGAAGTGAAAAAATAGCCGATCTCATAGAATGGATGCCTCATCCCAATGACCTTAAAAAACCCAAGGACTATCTCAAATTCTCAAAAATCTCCCTCACCGTGTCCGAGACGTAACATGATAAAGCGTTATCATAATTTTGGTCGCATTCTCTGTCGCAATTTTGCATATAAATTTTCAAACTGTTATGTCGGTGAAATTTTGGAGGTTTTGGAGTGCTGTCTACAAAAATACATCGAAAAATATTGGCTAGTATACTCACTGTATTTTTCGCTTCACCTGTAGTTTGCGCGCAGGCAAAAAAACAAACAAATTATAAGTCGGATGCAAGTTCCATACCCTCAATTTCGGCTGAATCGGCCGTTCTAATTGAATCTGGCACAAAAACCATTCTCTTTAAAAAAAACGAAAGACAAGAAAGACCAATAGCAAGCACAACCAAAATAATGACGTCGCTTTTGACTTTAGAAGCGTCGGAGCAAGATGATAAAAATGTGACAATTACAGACAAGATGATCCCGGTCGAAGGTTCCTCTATGAACTTAGAAGTGGGCAACGTTTTGCCGCTTACCAGCCTTGCAAAGGGCATGATGACTGTCTCTGGGAATGACGCCGCTCATTCTGCTGCCATATTTTTGTCCGGCAGTTTACCTGAATTTAGCAATTTAATGAACAAAAAAGCAAAAGAAATCGGCATGAATAATACGGTCTTCGTAACGCCATCGGGACTGGATAAGGAAGATCATCATTCGACCGCTTACGACATGGCGCTATTAGGCGCTCACGCCATGAATAATCCGGCGTTTTTTGATATAGTTTCAAAGCCCATTAGCGACGTTCCTTTCGTTTTGCCAAAAGAGGTCAGAAAAATAAAAAATAAAAATAGGCTGCTGAAAATGTGCAAAGGTTGTGTAGGCGTAAAAACGGGCTTTACCACTCTCGCGGGCAGATGTTTGGTTTCTTGCGTGGAGCGCGGTGGCATACGTCTCATCGCGGTAACTTTAAAGGCCAGCGACGACTGGAGAGACCATATAAAGCTTTACGAATACGGTTTTTCTTGCGTTGAACACGTAAGTCTTGATAAAATAAAACCTTTATCCATGCCGGTGGTTGGAGGCAAAATCGACAAAATAATGCTTTATCAAGAAAATTTGGCACACGCCGTAATTGAAAAAGGTTGCTCTGAATCCGTGAAGGCTGTGGTGAGGGTTCCAAACTTCGTGTACGCTCCCGTTGAAAAAGATCAGACCATTGGCAACGTGGATTATTTATTAGAGGATAAAATTGTCGCAAGTCAAGAACTTTTATCGCGCGACAACGCACCTTTCGCCGAAGTCAATAGAAATATCTTATATATGTTATTCGGTTGGATTTTTGACAGAAGTTAAAACTTAAACTTGATTTTAAGATGTGCAGAGTTTAAAATGGGGATGTAGAGTCAACTTTGAGCCGTAAGGGATTAATCGCAATGAAAGAGATAAGAATTCAAAAGGTGCTATCTGAATTTTCAGTGAGTTCAAGAAGAGGTTCAGAAGTTTTAATAAGAGAAAAAAAAGTAAAAATCAACGGTAAAATTGCCAAAATAGGAGATAAAATCAACCCAAAAGTAGACATAATAACCGTCTGCGAAAGGGTAGTAGATAATAAGAGCCCCCGAATATATATAGCGCTCTACAAGCCTCGAGGTTACGTTACCACCGTGCGGGATGAACACGGAAGAAAGACCGTCATTGACCTAGTAAAAAACGTCGGAAGCAGGGTTTATCCTGTGGGTAGACTGGATAAGGACTCCGAAGGACTGTTAATTTTGACAAATGATGGCGATTTTGCAAATTTTATGATGTCGCCATCTAAACATGTGGAGAAAAAGTACATCGTGATCGTCACTCCCAGAGTTTTAGATGCTCAAATTGAAAACCTGAAAAATCCATCTGCATTGCTGCACACCAAGCTGTCGCCGGTGAAAGTTAGCCTTGTAGAAAATTCCCGAGACAGCTCCATACTGAGTCTTATTTTAACCGAAGGTAAAAATAGACAGATAAGAAGAATGTGTGCTGCACTTAATCTTCAGGTAAAAAAACTCAAGCGAGTAGCTATTGGCAGCATAAAAATTGGCAATCTAAAGCCCGGGAAGTACAGAAAAATTTTACCAAAAAAATTATCAAAAGGGTTTTATTGGTAGTATTTTGGATGTTAAAACATCGAAAAACAAATTGGCAATAAAAATAGTAATAGTGTGTAAAATTTGCAAAAAACAATAATCAGAGACTTAAGTTGGCGCATGAAATTTGCAAAAAAATCAATAATCAGAGATTAAATTGATAATGAAAAGAAAAAAACAATAATCGTGTATAAAATTTATAAAAGAAAATAACGAGGCGAATAGAATTTACAAAAGAAAGCAATAATCGGGGATTTAAGTTGGTGATAAAAAGAAGAAAAAGCAATAGTCGCATGTAAAATTTATAAAAGAAAACAACGAGGCGAATAGAATTTACAAAAGAAAGCAATGATCAGGAATTTAAGTTGGTGATAAAGATAAAGAAAGCAACAGTCGCGTGTAAAATTTATAAAAGAGAACAACGAGGCGCATAGAATTTACGAAGAAAGCAATGATCAGGAATTTAAGTTGGTGATAAAGATAAAGAAAGCAACAGTCGCGTGTAAAATTTATAAAAGAGAATAACGAGGCGCATAGAATTTACGAAGAAAGCAATGATCGGGGATTTAAGTTGGTGATAAAAAAAGAAAAAAGCAATAGTCGCATGTAAAATTTATAAAAGAGAATAACGAGGCACGCAAAATTTGCAAAAGAGATAATAAAGAGTGATAATCTAATGGCGAATTGTCAAAAAGAACAATAACTGGGAGTAAAATTGGTAAAATAAACAACAAAATGTCAATGTTCTAAGAATAAATCGTCAAAATAAACAATAACTAGGAGTAAAATTGGCAAAAGGAGAGCAATGTCGTGGATGAAATAAGTAACTTTTTTGAGGCTTTTTCTGCGCTAATGAAAACTTTTAGCCTTTTCGACATGATGGACATTTTTTTTGTGGGATTCATAATATACGGAACAATAAAACTCGTGCGCGAGACCAGGGCGTGGCAGTTAGTGAAGGGCGTAGTTTTACTGGTATTTGCGTATTTTGTGTCGATTATTGCAAATTTCAAAATGCTCAACGCGCTTCTTGGAAATTTTTTTCAGTTTGCCTTTTTGGTAGTATTAATAATATTTCAGCCAGAAATAAGAAACACGTTGGAACGCATGGGCAGAAGCAAAATAGGAGGTCTTTATGGAAGCTTTATCGAAGGAACAGAATCAGTCGCCGACGCACAAAAGAGATGCATTGCCGATGTCGTTAACTGCGTTTTGCATCTGCAAACGCTAAAAACCGGCGCACTCATCGCATTCGAGCGTCAGACAAGACTGGGAGAAATAATAAATTCGGGGACAGTTCTAGACGCAAAATCCAGCCCCCTTTTAATACACAATATATTTTTTAGCGGTTCGCCGCTGCACGACGGAGCCATTGTGATAAGGGAAGGTAGAATCCACGCCGCTGGCTGTGTTTTGCCTCTTAGCGAGAGCGACAATATAAGCGTGAATCTCGGGACAAGACATCGCGCGGCCATCGGGCTCAGCGAAAATTCAGACGCCGTAATTGTTGTTGTGTCGGAAGAAAATGGCATTATTTCCGTAGTTTGCAATCGAACCCTAAAAAGAAATTACAAAAGAGAAGAATTAAAAAAAGAGTTAGAACTTTTCATTCTTTCCGATAAAGAACAAGAAGAAAAGAGGATCCTACCATCCTTTTTCGGAAGGATTGTGAAAAGATGATAAAGAGATTTGACTTTGGTAATCTGTTTTACAAGAATAAATTTGTTATGGGTTTTTCTATGGTTTTATCATTTATTCTCTGGTGTTTTGTCTCTATTTACATTTCGTTAGGAGATGAAGGAGAACAAGAAAGAACTATCACAGGTGTGCCAATTGCTTTTGAAATACTCGAAAACACCGGAAAAGAAGGGGAATTGAAGGTTTTTACCAATAGTGATGATGAAAATGTAACCGCCACGGTCAACATCAAGGGGAGTCGCCTGGTTGTAGGTAGAGTGACAAAAAATGATATAAAAGTAGTCGCAACTCACCCCTCAAAGGCCATAACTTCGCCCGGAACTTACGATATGGTTTTGAGCGCAAAAAAGAACAGTGCCATTAAAAACTATTCCATCACCTCGATTGTTCCCGGCGCGGTGAAGGTTATGGTGGATCATTATAAAGAGCAACAATTTGAAGTACAAAGTAACATCGCTTACGACGTTGAACCTGGGTATTTTGCAGGAAAAACAAAGTTTTCTCCGTCAAATATCTCAATTTCTGGTCCCGACTCCGTGGTCAGTAAAATAGAAAAAGTCGTTGCAGTGGATAAAATAGACGGTATTTTATTAGAATCTGTCTCTTTTGAGTCTAAAATCGTCCTGTGCGACGCCAATAACGAAGAAATAAATTCTAATTATCTTATAATGAGCGCAAAAAGCGTTAAAACGACCATACCGATAATGTTTAGAAAAATTTTGCCAATTAAGGTTCAAACGAAAAACCAACCAAGCAATTATCTTTCCGTGGCCCACAGAATAAAAATTTCCCCTGAAAAAATAGAAATTGCAGGGTCCAAAAAAACTTTGGAAAGCTTAAACGAAGTTAAATTGTCTGCGCTTGATTTTTCTAGAGTTAGTTTAACGAATAACAGTTTTGATTTAAGCCTCGAGAGCATAGCAGACTGCGGAACTGTCAACGAAAATTCGAATGTTAAGCTCACCATAGACACAGCGGGGCTTATAAGTAGAAAAATTTCGGTTCGAAAATTTGAGGTTTTAAACGCCCCAACAGATAAAAATATAGGGGTTGAAACTACCAAAATTGAGGTTGAAGCCATCGGTCCAGAATTTTCGATAAAAACGCTAAAAGAAGATGATTTGATTGCAAAACTCGACTTACAAGGCATAGTCGTCGGGGAAAACAAGGGTCAAGTTGAAATACCCAGCCAAGTGGAAATTTTTGCCAGAGGAGATTGCTGGATTTTTGGTAAATATACGGCAAAGATTAATATTTCTAAAAAATAAAAAATTTGACAAACACACCGCGTGCGGCCATATATTTCTATTTATTGGCTTTCTAATTGAATACGAAGCAATTGTAGATTTACCCCGTATTTTCTAATAATCCGGCTTGTAATCCGGCTTAGCATTTGATGTATGGTACTTTTTATTATATTTATGTATAAATAATAAATTAAAGTCGATAATAGTCTATCGGAAGGCAGTTTGCTTAAACTCCTTCCTGCGAAATGCAGTTCTATTTTTCTAGTTTCTTTGTTTTTGAATTATTTATTGACAAAATTCTAGAATGTGCGCCTACATGGCAACTATAATAGAACTTTTGGCGGACGTGCTATTCATCGTTTATTATGTCTACAAATTTAGTTGCAGATTTAGTAAGATTTAGCACAAATTGATTTTAGTAGTATTAATTAAGTAACTAAGGGGGTTAATATTATGAACAGTGACAAAAAAGAAAGAAATTCAAATTTTAATGCAGGTAAATTAGATATGGAATCAGTAGGAAATGACGTAAGTGGTGGATTCTCATACCAAGAACTCCATAATCGCACAGCGGCTGGTACTCGTATTTATGATCAACCCCAGTATCTTTCCCCGCATTATTCGACTGGATACGACAACTACCGGCCACCGGAAGAATGGAACAGAGGGGGCTATTACAACAGGAACTCTGCCCCAAACAACTGGGGATATAATCAACAACAGTATATTCCTCATTCTCAATTGCACGACATTTCACCTAGAGGGCGCCGATATTTCTAACGGTTTTCCTACAGATTTTTAGTGATTTCGCCGGGCGTTTTGTTTATGGCGACCTTTGGTCTTTAGCAAATTTTAATGCTGCAGGCAGAAACCCTTCGCGCCCGGGGTTTCTACTTTTTGTTTAGCACTATATAAATTTTTAAAATATCTTGTGAGATTTATCTTATGAAAAAAACATACAAGTAAAAGTTTCGATGATATTGCCGATCTATAATGTGGCAAAATATCTTAAAAAAGTCTTGAAAATCTAAGAAATCAGACTAAATAATACTGAAACAATTTGTGTTGATGATGGATCCACTGACGAAAACCTAAAAATTTTAGAAAAATACGCAGAATTAGTACGAGTTCTAAGATCACTACGCCTTTTAAAAACTATTTTTACATTTAATTGATTATTTGCCTTATATTTCTATTTATTGGCTTTCTAATTTAACGCGAAGCAAATTGTAGATTTACCCCGTATTTTCTAATAATCCAGTTTGATGTTTGACGTATGGTGCTTTTTATTGTATTTACGTATAAATAATAAATTAAAGTCAATAATAGTCTATTGGAAGGCAGTTTGCTTAAACTCCTTCCTGTGAAATGCAGTTCTATTTTTCTAGTTTCTTTGTTTTTGAATTATTTATTGACAAGATTCGAGAACGTGCGCCTATATAGCGACTATAATAGAATTTTTGGCGGACGTGCTATTTATCGTTTATTATATCTACAAATTTAGTTGCGGGTTTAGTGGGATTTTAGCACAAATTGATTTTAATGGTATTCATTAGTCATTAAGGGGGTTGATTATGAACAGGAATGAAAGAAAAAGAAATTCAAATTTTAATGCAAATAAATTAGATATGGAATCAGTAGGAAATGACGTAAGTGGTGGACGCCGCTCACAAACAGCTCGCCTTCGTGCCAGAACGGCTCGTATTCGAAATAATCAATCCCCGCATTCTTCGACATACGGATACGACAACTACCAGCCGCTGGAAAAAATGAGCGGAAAGTTTTCTTTAATCGAGAACTCTGCCCTAAACAACTGGGGATATGATTCTGTAGGTACTGAACCGTATGCTGCTCCTTCGTCCGAAATTCTACCTGAAGGGGACGGCAATATTCTTAACGGTTTTCCTACAGGTTTTTAGTGATTGCACCGGGCGTTTTATTTATGCGACCTTTGGTCTCTATCAAATTTTAATGCTGCAAGCAGAAGCCCTTCGCGCCCGGGGTTTCTACTTTTTATTTAATGCTATATAAATTTTTAAAATATCTTGTGAGATTTATCTTATGAAAAAAAATATACAAGTGAAAATTTCGGTGATATTGCCGATCTATAATGTGGCAAAATATCTTAAAGAAAGTCTTAAAAATCTAAGAAATCAGACAATAAATGATATTGAAATAATTTGTGTGGATGATGGATCCACTGACGAAAGCCTAAAAATTTTAGAAAAATATGCAGAAAAAGATAAAAGAATAAAAGTTATAAAGCAGCAGCACAGCGGAGTTTCTTCGGCAAGAAATAAGGGCCTTAAAGCTGCCGTCGGAAAATACATTTTCTTTGCTGATCCTGACGATATTGTTAATGTTAGGCTTTGTGAAATTTGCTATGAAGTTGCAGAAAAGACTAGCAGCGACATAGTAATTTTTGATTTTATGGTGTTTAGTGAAACAGATTATTCAAAGAAAATTAAACAACTTGACGAAATTAGCAAAAAATTCAAAGAAAGAGATGGAAAAATTTTTGATATTAAAGATAAATTTAGAATTATAGAAGGAATCAAGTTGAGAGACAGTGTGGTTTGGACTAAATTCTACAGAAAATCATTTTTGGACAGCGAAAATGTAAAATTTAAGACAAATATTAACTGGGGTGAAGATATAATTTTTACTTCTGTTACGCTTGCTCTTGCCAAAAAAGCAGTATACATACGCGCGATTTTTTATTATTACAGGCTAAAGAGAGAAAATTCCATTTGTACTTTAATAAAAACTGAAGAAAAACTAGACACAATACAGAAAATAATCAGAGAAATAGTAAAAGAATATAATAATAGGGGGATTATGGAAGATCATGAAATATGGCTTATAAATAAATTCATCCCCGCATGTTACAGACACCTGGACGCTATAAAAGATCCCGTTAAACGGTCAAAATATAATAAAAAACTATTAAAATTTTTTCTTAAACGGATGTTTATTTAAAAAAATCTCATTTTTCATAGATAATTTGTCACCGACGGCCAGCTAAAGCCCTCATTTTTATTAAAGCATAAAATCAATGTCATAAAGTTCTTTGAGATCCCCCTCTTGCAAGTGCGTCCTTTTGCTAGATATAAAAGTACCGTTTCTCTCAGTCTATAATTAGCTAAAAATGTCGATTTTATATTTTTTAAACCAAATATCAAGCTGAACTATAAAGGCCAGCGCTTGCTCTGCGCCCATTAACTGTCCGTACCAAGGTGAGGAAATTTTTTGGGGATTTTCGATTATGTTCTTAACGCCTTTTGGATTTAAAAGGTAGTTTAGTGCGGAATTTTTCTCCTTTAAGATCGAAAACACTTTTTCGCTTATAATTTTCATGTAATTGGGATTGTACGTTTTTGGATACGGGCTTTTCTTCCTATCTATAATACTATCCGGCAAAAATCCTCGCATAGCCTCCCTAACTATCCCCTTTTCCCTGCCGTTTAGCGATTTAATTTTCCATGGCATATTGTAAGCGTACTCTACGATTTCGTGGTCACAAAATGGCACTCTCACTTCAAGCCCGCTGCGCATACTCATCCTATCTTTTCTGTCTAGAAGAACCTGCATAAACCAATCTAGATTTAGGATGAACATTTCTTTGATACGCGCATCCAACCTGGAATCATCAGGGTTTTTATCAGTCTTTGATATGGTGTCTAGATAGCGCATTCTCACGTAATCTTCAGGATCTGAGAGCATGCCGTCTTTTACTATGCTCTTGCGAAGCTGAAGAGATCTGGACCAAGGAAAACAATCAGAAAAAAGTAGGTTTTTATCGTGATACCAAGGATATCCCCCGAAAATTTCGTCCGCGCATTCTCCGGAAAGAGCCACTGTAAAATTTTTTTTGATTTCTCTGCAAAAAAGTAATAAAGAAGAGTCTATATCTGCCATCCCAGGGAGATCTCTTGCCATTACGGCTTCTCGTAGTGCTTCGGCCAATTCTACTTCGTCTATTAGTACGTTTTTATGATTAGAAGATATAAATTTAGATATTATTTTTATGTATTCTTCGTCAGAATTTGGCTGAAATAAACTTTTAGTGAAATATTTTTCGTTATTTACATATCCCACAGAATAGGTCGTAAGTTTTTCTTTTTTGTGGTAATCTGAGGCTACCTTGGAGATTATGCTAGAATCAAGTCCGCCGGATAAAAAACAGCAAAGCGGCACATCAGAGACCAGCTGCTTTTTTATTGAGTTAAAAATTAGCGATCTAATTTTAACTTTGGCTTCTTCTTCGGTGTCCGTGAATTCCTGCGCTTTGAGAAACCAGTAAGTTTTTTTTGTAAAAAAATGAGAAGAAAACACTAAATATTCTGCTCGTTTTATTTCTTCTACTCCGTCGATTATGCCTTGCCCACTTGTTCTAGCTGGCCCAAGTAAAAAAATTTCGTGCAGGCCTTCTTCTTTTACAATGGGCCTGACAAGCGGATTTAGGAGTAAAGTTTTTATTTCGGAGGCAAAAATAATTCCGCCGTCATATTTAAAAAAGAAAAGAGGCTTTACTCCCATTCTATCCCTTGCTAAAAATAATTTTTGCTCGCGCCCACTCCATACGGCGAAGGCAAAAATCCCGTTAAAATATTTGACGCAGTCTTCTTTCCAATAAATATAGGCTTTGAGCACCACTTCTGTGTCGGAGTGAGTTTTGAATTCAAAACCAGACAAAATTAGCTTATTTCTCACTTCTTTAGTGTTATAAATTTCGCCATTGTATACTAATATATAAGTTTCATCCCCATTTTTATACACCATTGGCTGTTTGCCACCGGTGGGATCTATGACGATTAATCTTCTATGCGCGAGCAAAATATGAGGCTCTTCATAAATGTTATCTTCGTCGGGGCCTCTGGAAATAAGTGTTTTTGACATTTTTTCTATTATTGTAGTCTTTTTTCTTAAATCCTGATTATAATCGACCCAACCTGCTATTCCACACATATTAACTCCTTGTTAGACCTTCTTGCGAAACGAAAATTCACGCAAGAAAACAGTCCCTACTAAAATCTTTGTAATATTTATGCCAAAAGTGGGTTTTTTATATAACTCTTTTAAAATTTGAAGGTGCGATTTTTGCAAAATTTTATAAAAACTGGTTTTAATTTTGCTGATCTTATTTAAAGCTCAATGAATATATGGGATATGGCCAGAATAGAAATTATTTAGAGTTTGCACGCCTTTTATTTTCTTTCAAAAAACTTTAAAAGTGCCACACATTTTAACGGCTGTACTTTTGGGAGCTAAAACTTTGTATATAAGCAAAAGGAGGAGTCATCTTATGGAATATCATATTAACCAGGAAAGACTTACGCTGGGCGAGGCCGTGCTGGACGAGAGTAAAGAGCAGCCCGTAGACGTGGACTTTAGTTTGCCTGACTATTGCCCCGATATTCAGCGCATTTTGAAATGTTCTGTTATCCCCAAAATCAACAGCCGAAACATTTTAGCCGACAGACTGGAGATCGAAGGAGTCGCAACTGTGAGCATTCTTTACATGGATGCTTCTAATAATGTGGTCCGTTCTTGCGAACATTCCATGCCGTTTTCTTGCTCTTTTAACGTGTCCAAGGAGGAGCCTAATTCAATTGTATTTACCCTGGCAAAGATAGAGTATGTTAATTGTCGCGCGGTGAATTCTCGGCGGCTCGACATTCACGGGGCCTTTTCTATCCACGCGCGGGTCTATTCGAAGAAACAGCGAGAGGTTGTCGGCGACATAGACGGAGATTCCATACAGCAAAAGAAAATAACGGCTAAAGTAAGCGACATTTCTGGGACCGGTTTCTCTCAATTTTTGGTTGAAGAAGTGGTGGAACTGGGAGCCTCTTACCCTCTGGCAAAAGATATATTAAGAACCGATGTTATCGTTATGCTCTCGGATTATAAGGTGACGCCTGACAAAGTGATAGTCAACGGTGACGCCGTTTTGAGGGTTTTGTACGTGGTAGATTTTGACACGGGGGAACTTCAAAACGCCGAGTATACTATTCCGATAAGCCAGGTGGTAGACGTTGTTGGCGCCACGAGTGAAAGTGTCTGCGACGTTAAGTTAGACGTTTTGGGCTTTGAAGTTTCTGACAGAAACGACGCCGCCGAAGGAACAATTTTGGATGTGAATTTAAATCTTTGCGCCACCGCAATCGCCTATGATGACAAAGAAATCGACATAATTAGCGACGCATATTCCACCTCTTACGAGCTAAAACCCGCTTACGAACAAATTAATTTTTCTAAATTTCACAGCAAAATTAACGAGAATTATTCAGACAAAATCTCAATAGAATTAAAAGATAAAAATGTTCTTAAAGTACTAGATATGTGGAACGAAATGCTCGTAGTGAAAAGTCAAAAAGAAAAAGATAAAATTCTCTTTGTTGGCAAAATGAACGTATGCATTTTGGCCGTTGATTTAGAGGAAAATATCTTTTACACAGAGCGAATTGTCGACTTTGAATACGAGAAGAATTTTAACGAAAATATCGAGAATATTTTTGCCGAAGTAGAGGCTAAAATCATTTCTCTTGCGTATAGAATTGTAAACGAAAATAAAATAGAAGTAAGATTTGAAATTAAATTTTCGGCCTTTGTTAGCGAAAATAAAAGCTACAAAAATATCGTGGATATATTCATCGACGAAGAAAAGCCAAAAGAAAAGGACAGTGCGGCGCTGACCATATACTATGCCGATGCAGGCGATAGCATTTGGGACATAGCTTGTAGACATAATACTTCAATCGAAGACATAAAAATACAAAATGATTTACAAGATGATATTCTTGCGGTTGACACGATGTTATTAATCCCAATTTCATAAACCACTATAATTTCATAGATTAGATATAAATCAAATGGCGGTGTTTCGTCTCGTAAAATCGAAGAAAATTGTTAAACGGAGGTAAGTATTTTGGAGGAGAGAAGTATTTACAAGGATATTGCCGAGCGAACAAATGGCAACATTTATATAGGAATAGTGGGTCCTGTAAGAACCGGTAAATCTACCTTTATAAAGAAATTTATGGACTCTATAGTGCTCCCTAATATAGAGGGAGATTTTCAGAGAGAGCGAGCCAACGACGAGTTGCCGCAGTCGTCCGCAGGCAGAACTATAATGACCACTGAGCCTAAATTCGTTCCCGAAGAAGCTATTCCCATCACGATTGAAGAGGGCGCTACTTTTAATGTAAGGCTCATCGATTGTGTCGGGTATATCGTGCCAAGCGCCCTTGGATATGTAGAAAACGAGCAGCCAAGGATGGTCCAAACTCCGTGGTTTGATAAACCCATTGCTTTTGATGAGGCGGCCGAAATCGGCACAAAAAAGGTGATCACCGACCACTCTACCATAGGTCTAGTAATCACCACGGACGGCAGTATAACTGATATTCCCAGGGAAGAATATAAAGAAGCCGAAGAGCGCATTGTGGTGGAGCTCAAAAAAATTAAAAAGCCCTTTATAATGCTTTTGAACACGCTTTACCCGGAATCAGATAACGCTTCGCACACCGCCCAGGAAATGAGCGAGAACTACGGCGTGTCCGTAATTCCCGTTAATTGTCTAGAGCTGGACGACGAAGAAATTAAGAGAATTCTCTCCCAAATTCTCTTCGAATTCCCAGTAAAAGAAATAAAAATCGACATGCCAAAATGGGTTAATTCTTTGGAAAAAGATCATTGGCTGAGATCTTCTGTTTTTAATGCGATAGAAGAGTCGGCCAAAAATGTTGTCAAAATAAAAGATGTTCAAAAAGTTACTTTGGACGTGGGTTCGTGTGAATACGTGAAGGGCGCTCAGGTTACTTCTTTAAAGCTTGGCGTGGGGCACGCCAGAATTATGTTGGAATTAATTGATACCTTATTTTACAAAGTTCTTGGAGAAAAAACAGATTTAGATATAAGGGACGAAGCGGGATTGCTTGAGCTAGTGCTGGAACTTTCAGCGATCAAAGAAAAATTCTCAAAAATCAGCCAGGCGTACGAAGATGTGGTTGAAACTGGGTATGGTATAGTCATGCCCTCTCTTGACGAACTAACTTTAGAAGAACCAGAAATCTTCAAACAGGGCGGCAAATATGGAATAAGATTGAAAGCGGCCGCACCTTCCATACACATGATGAAAACAAAAATAATGACGGAAATAACTCCCATGGTGGGTTCTGAAAAGCAATCGGAAGACCTCGTAAACTATCTGTTGAACGAATTTACAGAAAATCCTTCGGAGATATGGCAATCCAATATTTTTGGCAAATCTTTGCACGATCTTGTCAACGAAGGTCTACACAACAAATTGTACAAAATGCCCACTGATGCTAGGGGCAAAATCTGCGAAACAATTGAGCGAATAATCAACGAAGGTTGCAATGGGCTCATTTGCATAATTCTTTAAGAGCAAGTGCGCGAATTGCCGACGCCAGATGGGCCAAAATCTGCAATATAATTAGCAAAAACTGCAGACGGGGGCTCATTTGCATAATTCTTTAAAGCAAGTGCGCGAATGTTTTTTGTGTGAATACAATTCTAAATATTTTTATAATACACGAAAAATTAGAAGGCAACTTTACAATACTAGAGCTATAAAGGACATTTTTAAGAGATCCTTAAAATCAGTAAATTTTTGATTATGGTCAATGCGAATGTGAATTTGCATTGACCTTTGCTGCGTTATTTAAAAATGAGTTTTTATGGAGATAAGCGAGTTTTATAAGTCTTTAGCGAAGATTGACAAAGATAAAACGTCATTAAGCGACAAAATTTAATTGAATATTACAAAATACTTGTTGACACATTCTTTACGCCGCGTTAAAATTATTTTTGTGCCGGACAATCTTTGTGAAAAGATTTCTGACACAGGTCCGATATATTTAACATTTTTTGATATTTAAATTTTATGAACTTGAAGGGAGTTTATTATGAGAAAAATAAAATTAACATCTGTTTTTTTGTCAGTTGCCATAGGTTTTTCATCTTGTATTCCCAATGCATATGCCGTGGACACGGAAAATAAAAAAGATACGAGTAATGGCGCCAGCAGTACTGCCGCTGGTGATGCCGTCGCTGTTAACCTTCTTGCAAATACTGGCAACGCGGCGCCTGCCAACCAGACGAATACGAGTTTATCAGCCTCTGTTGGCCGCCTCCTGGGAGATTTGTCGTCTGTCCCCACCATGGGGTTTTGGGGGCAGTTATTTTCCTATGTAACGCAAGCCAAAACTGCTCTTTCTACCGTTGATTTAATTGCCAAAACGGTAGCTCCAAATTCCGAATTTATGCAACTCGTTGATAGGATTCAGCATCAGTTTAAGAAATTACGCAACCGTCAAGTATTTCGTCCTCATGATGAAGGCATGAAAATATTGGAAGAAAAATTTAAAGAAATTGCTGGCCAAAATCAGCCCAAAATTGACATGACGGAATTCGTCTCGGGCACGCTCCTTAATATCGCTCTTAGAAAAACTAATCCTAATATAAAAACTCCTCGGGTACGGATAATAATTCTTAGCGGCCCGAGCGGAGTCGGCAAAACCCAGTCAGCCAGGATGATGGTAGAGTCAATGCTGGTTAACCCTAAAGAAAATAGTATGGCTCTAAATATTTCTTGCTTCAATGGCGGGCCAGGTGATGCGGCGCGAGCTTTTCTTGGCTTGAGTCCGATAAATGAGTATTACCTTCTTCAGGGGAATTGTAAGCGAGTTGTGACTGTTGGTTCATACTTTGGAACACACGAAGAATCCGTGCTAGTCATTGATGAATTTGATAAAATTGACCAAGCATCTAGAAATAAGGTTATGGAAGCAATTAGGACGATGGTGGATAAAAAAATTTTTTATTTCGGCACCGATAATTCGCTTAGTTGCCCTATAAAGAATGCAGTTGTAATCCTAGTGACCAACGATGCTAAGGAAAATTTTAAATCGGCAAAACCCACCGAATTTTCAACAAATGAAGATGGGACTACCAATGGAGGCTATTATGATAAGAGTGCGTTATCCCGCGCGAAGACTGTCTACTTTGAAGAATTATCCAGAGAAGATTTGCGAGAGATTTGCAGGGCAGACGCCTCGATTCTGGCAGAAGGTATTCGGAAGATCCGTGACATAGATATAAGTATACATGAAAGCATGATGGATCATTTGATTGATAACCATGGTGGTAATGCAAGGACTATAAAAGGATCGATTTTCGACATTATTAATAGCGAAACTTTTAAATTAATGAGCATGTTTAAGAAAACCGATCCAACTTTTAACGATATTAGAATCTCAGGCGCCTTAAAATATGAAATTCGCTGCGGTAGAGATGGGGAACCTTTCTGTTGCCTTCGGGAAAACCCAGATAACACTGATCTTGATAACTGGCTCGATTACGAGATAGCGAAGAGTAGCGTACCAAAACGGCTTCTCTTTGCAACTGAACTTCCGGTATACCAATCTAGACAACAACCAAATGTAGAAAATCCTGTTGAAATAGATGCTCCAGATCATTCCGAAGAGGAAAGCAACTCTAAAAGCAAAACACTTGTCCATACTCCAAATAAATTCTCAGAAAAGCAAGTCTCTTCGGAAAAGAAAAGTAAGAAAAAATGTAAAAGAAGAAATAGGCAGCGTCGTCAGCAGCGTCGTCAGAAGGTCGACAGGTACCAGGATCAGTTTAGCGACAATGATTAATTTATTTTTCCGCTAAAGTAAACATTGTCAAGTAAATGGCAACCAAAAAGAAACCTCGGTCTTTTCCGAAGGTTTCTTTTTGATTAATAAAAAACATCGCGCAATTGCAAAGATTGACACTAAATAAACACTGCTCCTTGAAATATTTTTTATATTTTGATAGACTGGTGTTATTGCCAGGGTGAGTTATATTTATTGATGGCTCGTAGAGTCTGTGTGATTAGAAGGAGCCTACGGGGGTTTTGGTGATTTAATTTTGTATAAAAAAGACATAAAATCTATGAATCTTGAAGAAATATCCGGCGAAATAGAGATTTTAGGATATCGACGTTTTCATGCCAGGCAGATTTTTTCTTGGCTTGCCAAAGGCGCGTTGACGTTCGATGAGATGACAGATCTTTCATTTGAACTTCGTCTTATATTAAAAGAAAAGTACAAAATTTTTGATGCTAAAATTATACAAAGCTTTTGTTCTAAAAACGATTCAACTGTCAAATATTTGTTGTCTCTCGAGGATGGTGAAAAAATAGAAAGCGTCGCGATGAAATACCATCACGGATATACCGCGTGTATATCGAGTCAGGCGGGATGTAAGATGAATTGCAGCTTTTGCGCAACCGGTAAGGGGGGATTTTCTCGTAATTTAACTTCGTCGGAGATGGTTTCTCAGCTTCAAACAATGGCGGCTGATATGAAAATTAGATTTTCTAATGTAGTCATGATGGGAATGGGCGAGCCTCTTGATAATTATGAAAACACCCTGAAGTTTCTAGAAATAGTAACATCTGAAAGGGGCATGAATATTGGCAAACGTCACGTTTCGATTTCTACTTGTGGTTTAGCGGACAAGATTTATGATCTTGCCATCAGAAAGCTCAGATTGACCCTCTCGGTTTCCTTACACGCTCCAAACGACAAGATAAGAAGCAAAATTTTAAAAATAAACGAAGTTTTTCCCCTTGATTATCTATTAAAAGCTTGTGAAACTTATGCTCTTAGCGCAAGAAGAAGGGTGACTTTTGTTTACGCGATGATAGATGGTGTAAATGACAGCAGCGATTGCGCTAGACAGCTCTCGAAAAAAATTTGTCATATTCCGTGTCACGTAAATTTGATACCCTTAAACGAAATAGAGGGCGGGGAGTTTAAAAGGAGTCGATCTGAGAGAACAATGAAATTTTGTAAAGTTTTGATGGAAAGAGGGATAAGCGTTACCACCAGAAGAAGTCTAGGAGGGGATATAAATGCCTCTTGCGGACAGTTGAGATTCAGAAACAACTTACGTGCACGTGACGGTTTGAGACAATAAATCTAGGAGGTATAACACTTGAAGGTATTTAGCATTAGAAGTAATTTACGTGCACGTGACGGTTTGAGACAATAAATCTAGGAGGTGTAATACTTGAAGGTATTTAGCAAAAGTGAGATTGGAAGTCAAAGGGAGACTAATCAAGATAATTGTTCTTTCAAAGTGACAGAAAATTTTGTCTGCGCTGTGGTTTGCGACGGAGTCGGAGGCTGCAAAGGCGGCGGCGTTGCCAGCGGTTTGGTTGTCCAGGTAGTAAAAAAAGAAGCCGAGAATATTAATAGTACTGACGAAGATTATTTGAAGGGCTTTTTATTTGATACCGCAAAAAAGGCAAATGAGGCTATTTATGAAAAAGCAAAAAGCAGCGACGAGTTAAAAAATATGGGCACTACTATGGTTTTGTCCGTGATTTGCGATGGTATTATTCGGCTGGTGTACGCCGGTGATAGCAGGGCCTATTTGCTATCAAAATCCGAGCCGTCTATCAGGCAAATAACTACGGATCACTCGATTGTACAAGATATGATAAACCAGGGGCACATAACGCCCGATGAGGCTAAAGTTCATCCTTTAAGAAATGTGATCACCCGTTCGCTCGGTACAAATTTAGGCGTTGAATTTGACTATGTCAAAGAGGAATTTCCCGATGAATCGGCGCTGCTAATTTGCACGGACGGCCTTACAAATTCTTTGTCAGATGGAGAAATTTTAAATACATTTATGGAGTCGCAAAGCGCTGAAGAATTTGTCACTAGCACTATGACTTTGGCGAAAGAAAGAGGCGGGCAGGACGACGTCACTATTTTAGCCGCTAGCAAAGATTGAGAATTAGCAAAACCACGGCACAAACAAAACGACGTTACCATTTTAGCTGTTGGCGAAGATTCAAGGTATAAGGGGTCGCGTCAGATAAATCGCGGAGCGAATATGTTCATTTAAGAATCAAGATTGCAAAATGCGACACAAGCGTTGACAAAGATTAGCAATCGAGCAAAGCACGGCATGCTCATAAAAACTAAGATCGCAAAATGCAGCACGGAGTATTGGAAATCGGTTCGGTAAAGGCACAGCAGGCAAGACGTTGACAAAGATTAGCAATCGAGCAAAAGCACCATAGAGCAAAACACGGCATGCTCATAAAAACTAAGATCGCAAAATGCAGCACGGAGTGTTGGCAATCGGCTCGGTAAAGGCACAGCAGGTAAGATGCGGCGGCATAGTGTTTAAGATCTGTTAGGAGCTGTTTTAAAAATGGATAATTGTGTTGGCAAAAGGCTTGATAAACGTTACGAAATACAAGAACTCATAGGTGTTGGTGGAATGTCTATGGTGTACAAGGCGTACGATCAACTGGAAGAAAAGACCGTCGCGCTTAAGGTTTTAAAAGATGAATTTTTATCAAATAAAGACTTTACGAGAAGATTTAAGAATGAATCCAAGGCGATTTCTATACTTTCTCACCCCAACATAGTTAAAGTTGAAAATGTTAGTTTTGGCGATAAAATGCAATATATTGTCATGGAATATATAGACGGCATAACTCTTGCGGAGTACATTCAAAATCACAGCCAGATTAAATGGCAAAAGGCATCCGGATTCATATGCCAAATACTAAAAGCCCTTGAACATGCTCACGATAAAGATATCGTTCATCGCGACATGAAACCTCAAAATATAATGATTTTACCTGATAGAACTGTAAAAGTTACAGATTTTGGAATAGCAAGATTTACCGGACAAAAGAGCACAACCTTGACCGAAAAGACCATTGGATCTGTGCATTATATTTCTCCCGAGCAGGCAAAAGGTGACATAGTTGACGACAAAGCGGACCTTTATTCTGTAGGCGCTATATTTTACGAAATGCTTACGGGAAAATTGCCCTTTGAAGCGGAGACAGCAGTCTCTGTGGCGCTTATGCAGGTTCAAGTTAAACCAAAACCTCCCAGAGAAAATTGCGAGAATATTCCCATAGGCCTGGAAGAAATTATCATGAAGGCCATGGAAAAAGATAAAATGCGACGTTTTTCTTCTGCTAAAGAGATGATGGACGCCATAGTTAGGGTTAAGCAAAATCCTCACACCACCTTTAACTACAGCTATTTTAGCGACAAAGAGATTACCAAACGCATGGACCCAATAAAACAGGAGGATCTTGACAAAAACAAAGATTATGGTGACAACTACGTGCACGGCGAGGAAAAATACGAAGATATTTCTTCTCCCGATAAAAAATGGTTTCGCGCCATGATTGCCATCGGAATTAGCACCTTGGTTTTTTTGTTAGGATTTGGATGCTACGCGCTCTTTGGATATTTTGCTAGCTCCGCAAAAGATGTAGATGTTCCAAACTTTATCGGGAAAAAAATCTCTGAAATTCAGGCCAGTAGGGAATATAAATTTAGTTTTGAAGTGGAACCTACTTATGATCCGGACAAACCGGAGGGCGTGGTCGTTGACCAGGACCCAAAACCAAATTCCAAAAAAATAAAAGAAGACGCCAAAATTAACCTTAAGGTTAACGGCTCTCCCGTGCAGTCTAAAGTGCCGACCGTTAGGGGTTTGAGCGAAGAATCAGCAAGGGCAAAGCTCAAAGAAGCGGGCTTTTCGACGGAAGTTCTTGGCGTTGAAGACAACGAGGTTCCAAAAAATATAGTTATAAGAGCAGACCCAGAAGAAGGCAGTCTTATAAACTCAAAAAGCACCGTCAAAATTTTTGTGAGCAAGGGAGCAGCTGCTAAAAAAATTAGGGTCCCAGATGTAACGGGCCTAGATCGAGCCACCGCCATAGAACGAATAGTGGCCAGCGGCCTGAAAATTTCTGAAAAAATTGCAAAAAAAGAGAGCGACAAGGCAAGCGATACCGTTTTATCTACCGACCCGGCCGCTGGCTCAGAGGTGGGCGAAAATACAACAATACAGTTGACGGTCAGTTTTAAAGAAACGAAAAAGAAAGAGAAACTCGCAGAAATTAGTGTTGATTTACCCAGCGCGGTTAATCACGACGTTGCGCTTAACGTCTATATAGACGGCGTGTCCGACGACTCAAATAGCAAAAAAGTCAAACCAAGCTACAACAATGTGTATAAATTTCAAATAAAAGGAACAACCGGCAAAAAGGTTGTCGGAGTGGACCTTGACGGCTCTCCCTATCGAGTTTACGAAGTCAATTTCGATTCCGGTCAAATCGTGGTCAAGCAAAAAAATCAATATGTAGATCCTCAAACTCAAGCTGCCACTCCTCCATCTGCAAATTGATATTTTTGCCTACAGCAAAGCAGATTATCAATCTCGGGCTGCGGCACCGCGCCCGGAGGGCCACTTCTTCGCCTGCAGATTCTCAAGGCTAGAGCTGCCCACTCCCTCCATCTGCAAATTAATATTTTTGCATGCAGCAAATCTAATCTTGATACTCCACAGCCCTCGTCGAGGCGAGCCTGATCCAGGCACTTCGCAGCTGCGCCGGATTACCGGCAAACAAATCCCCCAAAAATGTCTTATGGCTGTGCAGAGTCTCAACAAGCAAATCTGGCGCTAACAACTCTATCTATTCCAGATAAATCTTTATAAATCGAGCTTTTAAGACCACAATTGCAAAATATCTCTTTAACTTTTTTAGCTTCATCTATACCGACTTCTACAACTAAATGTCCCGTTTCTTTTATTAATTTCAACCAATTTTTTGCAATCGAACGATAAAACATTAACCCGTCACTCCCACCGTCAAGCGCAATTTTGGGCTCTCTTAGAACTTCTTTTTGCAGCGAATTTATTTGGTAACTGGGGATATATGGTGGGTTAGACACTATGAGGTCATATTTTTTATCCAAATAAAAAGGTTCGATTAGCATATTTTGCTTTAATACCTTGATATTTTTCATTTTATGTAGTAAAAGATTTTTTTTCATACAAGAAATCGCTTCTTCTGAAATATCGATCGATGTAATACTTGCATTTTCGAACTTTTTACCCAATATTATGGATATAATGCCGCTACCCGAGCAAAGTTCCAAAATAGTGGGGGATTTTTCTTCACTTAAAACCTCGCAGCAAACACGCACAGCGACTTCTGTGTCTTCGCGGGGAATCAAAACCCCTTCATCAACAATGAAAGTATCCCCCATAAATTCCCATTCGCCCAGTATGTATTGCAAAGGTTTGTTTGACACACGCTGTGATATAAGGTTAAAAAATTTGCGCGCGGCTTCTTTTGGCGCCTCTTCAGAGCGGGATCCGATCAGATCTAGCTTTGAAACGCCAAAACATAGCCGGAAAATAGACGCGGCTTCGAAATAATCATCATAACCAAGAAATCTTGAAATCTCTTTTTTACCTTTTGAATATACTTCCCATAATTTCAACTTTGCTAACCTCCCTTTTGTGCCTGGCAAAGGACCGGGGCGCTTTGGTCATGCTGCCAATCAGCAAGATGACGTTAATCCTTTTGCAGATGACGTTAATCCTTTTGCATTTGCGAGCAACCGGGGCACTTTGGTCATGCTGCCAATCAGCCAAAACACCGGGCCCTTCAGTCATGCTGCCAATCGGCCAAGATGATGCTAATTTTGCGAACCGGGGGCGCACCCCGGAAGTTTCGGTTATATCGCCGATTATCAGGCTATAATATTAACTTCTCTTTACCCCCCTAGCACATTCAATTATTTTTAAAAATTCATCGCTGACAAGCGAGGCATTGCCAACAAGCGCGCCGTCAATGTCGGGCTCTGACAAGACGCTTATCAGGTTGCTAGAATTTACAGAGCCGCCGTATAAAATCTTCACCAAGCTTGCCGCTGCGGGAGAATCATAGATTTCCCCCAACATACTTCGAATTTTCATACATATTTCGCCGGACCTTTTAAACCACTCGATTTTGTTGGAACCTATGGCCCAAATTGGTTCGTAAGCTATGCAAATTCTCGGCAGATCGGCAATGTCTACGCCCAGCAAGGCTAATTCTAGCTGAGTAAAAATTATTTTCTGTGCCGTCGATTTTTGTTCTAGAGACTCCCCCACACATATAATCACGTCAAGTCCGCTTTTAAGTGAGGACTTTACTTTTAAATTTACAGTCTCACTGGTCTCGGCAAAATATTGTCTGCGTTCGCTGTGGCCCAAGATTGTAAATTTAACTCCTATTTTTGACAACATATAAGCAGAAATTTCACCGGTAAAAGCGCCGCTTTTCTCAAAATGACAATTTTGAGCACCGATTTTTATACGACCTTGTTTGCTTTTTTCGACACAAATGTCAAGACAAATAAAGGGCGCGCAAATAGCAATATCACAATTTGGATTCATTTCCTCCTGATATTTAGCAATTTTCTCCATAAAACTCGCCGCCTCTTCGGGAGTTTTGTTCATTTTCCAGTTAGCGACAATAAGAGGTCTCACACAACATCCCTCCTCTGCAAAGAACGTTATATTAATTTTTTAAGTAGGAGGTCCAAAACAAAAACAAAACCCGCACTCAAATATAGCTTGAAATCACAACAGCAAAGCAACAAAAGTAAATTCTCACCTTTATTAATTTTCTTAAAAAAGTCAAAACAAAAACAAAACCCGCGCTCAAATATAGCTTGTGTGATCGGCAGTGGAACGCAGAGCACAGCAAAAATAAATCTTCGCAGGCGATTTTATCATATTTTATGCGCTGTTTACAAATAAAAATTACGCCGTCTTCTTTTTGTCGTAATCATGATCTTTTTCGCTCTGCAAAATTTCATATTGTTTGCTCAAACCGAGCACCGACCAAATCCAAGTTCCAATTACTATAAGTAATATTAAACTCAAAAAAGAAACTATAGAGTAAAGGGGAACTTTGCCGCCGCACAATGCCCTTATGCCAATAATAGAAATGGAGCCCAAAGACTTGCCAAACCTGCTCCCTATCACTTCGACGGCGGCCTGCCCGTTGGCCTTTGCTTCTTCACTCAGCGGGCGGTAAGCCATCTGTTTTGTGCAATCAAACAGGGAATACTTTATACCTTTTGACACGGCATCCTGCACTAGGCCAACCCAGACGGCAATTTCTACAATTCCAAGAGTAAAAAATTTCGCCTCGGTTCCAACAATATTCTCGTAAAAAATCAAAACGAGAAACGCGCCACCTAGCAGCAAAACTGAAATCGGAGTGATTAGCGCAGCTGTTTTCCACTTACATTTGCGCAAAATGCTACCGCAAATCATCGTGACAAAAATCGTGACAACGCCAGTAGTAATCGAAAGATCCGACATCATCCCATTAAACTTGCCTTCTGAACCGTGCAAAAGCTTGCCTTGTTCTTTCCATATTACTTCTGAAATATTTACCGCGACGCCATAGGAGATAACTAAAATCGCAATAAAAAATAAATACCTTGATTTTACGACACATTTAAAACTCTGGAAAAAACCTAATTTAGTTGATTTAGTTTGAATTTTATTGTAAAAACTCATACCCCGTAATACTTTTTTATCCACATAGTAATGAAGGGCCATGAAAATCAGTCCAATAACTAAAATAGCCATCATTTGGGTCGCCACTCTTACATTGTCGCTAAAACTTATGGTTATTTTGGCGAAGAACCCCGAAAGGATCAAGGCAATATTGCCTATGAACGCAAATAAAGCATAAAACCTCCCTACTTCGTTTTGTTTCGTCACTTTATTGGCGAATTGCCAAAATAAGAAGCTAAGAACTAAACTTCCCCAAACTTCCGACAAAATATAAAATAAAGAAAAACTCCAGTTTGCAAAAAGCGGCCACAGATCACGCGTAATTGGGGGGAAATTTGATTGCATGTTCTCTATCCACGGCTTGCCAAGATGAATGCTGTCGGACATGGGGTATAAAACTAAACCGAAAAAAGTATAAAAAACTAAAAAAGTCGAAATCACTATATAAAAAGCATTTTTGTCGCCAAATTTCCTTAGAATTTTGCCAAATAAAACAACGGATAGCACGGCCATGGGCAGAACCCCGTAAATTTTAAGAGAAGAAATACACGCCGGCTCAGCTCCAGGTGCATTTATGAGCACGGCATCTTTCAAATCCCTAGTCAGAGCAAAAATAAATAGGGCACAAAACATCATGAAGCTCGTGGGTAAAAATCTCTTAATTTCGCAGTAATGAATTGGCCAAATATATGAACGCAACTTGCCGAATTTCTTGAACTTGGCTTCCTCGCCATCTTCAATCATTAAAATCTTCTCCTGCAACAATAAAGTTTAAAGCATCAGGTCTAAATCCTCAAACCAAAACACCACCATCGATCATTGTACCAAATCAGCAAAATAAATTCAAATCTTTCTTGCAAATTACGAATTTGTTGCCAGAGTGTGTTTAAATAAAAACATTGTGTTACAACACACGCTTAATTAAATGCATATTTTACAATAATTACATTGTATTTATATTATTTTGTCGTTATTAGCAATAGGGGCACTTCGACTGGCGCTCTCCAAGTGATCTATTTACTGCTATATTACTTTAGAATTGAGCTCGAGCCCAGAACAAATGAACCAGTTAAGAGATGACACGAGGTAAAATAACGAATAATTCCCAGACAATCTCAGGAGAAAATCATTTGATGATGAGATACAGCGGGAACCAACATCTGTTGTTTCAACCGCAACACAAATAGCACCGCGCCTCTTTAATTCTCGTTCGCTGCCTTCGTTTGCCAAAAAGCAATCAGTATAGCAGACAACAGTTAGTCGTATTCTTATGTAATAGCAAACCCCGTAAAGTAAAAATTTATATTAAGTAGCCAGCTGTCAACAATTTTACTGCGTAAAAAAACGCGAGCCAAAAATCAAGATGCGATTTTTAAAAGAAATTTAAAATCTCGCAAGTTACTTTTTAGCTCGCATTTTCGTGAATGGACTTTTTAAAAAGTCATACT
>JAIRSI010000041.1 GCA_031255515.1 Oscillospiraceae bacterium
GCTGCGGCGAGCCGGGCTGTCCATGATGTCCATTGTTAAACTGATTCACCTTCACCGGCGGGTTTGGATTTTGATTGAAGTGAGGCGAGTACTGCTGCGGCGAGCCGGGCTGTCCATGATGTCCATTGTTAAACTGATTCACCGGTAGGTTTGGACTACGATACTGCCCCGGGTTTTGATGGAACTGGTTGAAATTCGCTGGGGACTGAACGAGCTTATACGGCCGGTTCTGATTGCTGGGCTGACAAATGTTTTGCTTCAAAGATTCAATAAAATTTGCGTTAATCATGTAGCCACCTTGCGCATACACCGACTCATCTTTCGGAACAACGGCTTTAAAACTTAGCCTCTGTCCATGAACATAAACATTTGAGTATATTACATTGAGACTCTGAACCTCTTCATAAACGTCATCAATAACAATGTCTTTGGGATGATATTGACATTGACGGGCGATACCCTGTGCAGCAGCGTGTGATTTTGGCAAAAACGCGCTATTTTGACTTGCTCCTTGTAGTATCCACGTTCCAAGCTTCAACCAACATCTGCAAAGGACATTTTTACCTGCACTCTTAACCTCCGTATACACTTCGACATCACACATAGTTCTCCGGTTTTTATCTGTTGAGTTATCGGTCACGGTATATCTAATAACTATTGGGGGATTATTATTTTTCGAAACAGAAACAAAAAAGTACTCCCCGCTCCCAGGATAATCATGGAGCCTTTCGTAACTTTGATTATTGGGCGTGATTTTTTTTACTGCGTGGGCATCTTTAAATTCTCCCGTTGTTACGGAAATAGAAGCAGCAACCGCCACCATAAGTGCAAGCAACACGCCTTTAAACTTTTTAATTTTATTAAATTGACCTTCCATACTTTTTTTCTCCTTTACTTTTTACTAAAATAAATTTTTTATAGAACTTTAAGATCTTAAAATAAGAATTCAAAACCCTCAGGTGGCACCGCATCTACTTGCTATGCGCATCGGATAACAGAACATAAATTGTAAATTTTCGTCTACTATTAGAATTATCTAGTCTTAGCCAAATTTAGTCGTTTTCTGAGTTATTACTATGGTTTATTCTGTTATACCTCTCATTGTAACAAATTTATTTTGATATGTCAACTGCTGTCGTAGTAAAATTGCAAGTCGCTAAACATATAGTTCTGCCGATAATAATCTTGTTAAAACGCGTAAAAAGAAACAAATCTCGCGAGTCCTGATTGCCGAGCGCAAAGAATAAAGTAAAATTTTATCGGACACAAAAAGTAAATTTTCGCGGGACCTCCGGCTGGACGGGCGCAAAAAATTTTGTCAGTCGCAAGGAGCTAACCATGAACTGTGATGGCTTACGAGGGGTAAAGTCAAATTCCGTCGGACAAGGGGGGACGAACCTCGAGTTGATGAAGTGACTCGCGAAAAGTTAAACTCCCGCCCGACATAAGCAGAGTGCGAGGGGAGCTCAGCATTGCAATTTTGAGGCGATCTGTGCGCGATGTGCGATATTCACCAATCGGATTCCGCGTCTGGTGCTGAAGTGCTGACGACCAACAGCGAAGTTTGCCAACACAATTATCCATTTTTAAAGCAGCAAATTTTGATCGGGCTAAAAGTATAAAAAGCAAAGTTAAACTCCCACCGAACGAGCAGCGCAAAAAGTCTAGGTATTGTGGCTTTTAAATGTTTCCCTCGTAAACATATTTTAACCGTCTGCGAGCAGCGTTTGCCAATTGATAAATCGTGTCAATTGGCGTCGATGGCGTCTGGGTCCATTTATATCGCGGAAAAAATCTTGACAAATGAAGTGGAATTTTCGGTGAAACGCTCGAAAGCCAATCCGAAAGCGCAACGATCTCCTCCTCTTGGTCGTTTTGGCCGGGGATAATTAGTGTCGTAACTTCCAAATGCGCTGGTTTTGCCGCCGTCTCTACATTTCGCCTTACTGTTTCAAGGTCGCCCCCGTGTTGCTTGTAAAACTGCGGCGCGAATGACTTTACATCTATATTGAAGGCGTCCACCAATTCCAGCAACTCACCAAACGGCTCGGGGTTCATCAGACCATTCGTCACCACCACGACTTTTAAATTTTCTGATTTTAAGAGCTTTGCGCAATCAACCAGATATTCAAATCCCACCAGCGGCTCGTTGTACGTGAACGCCACCCCCAGATTGTCGGGAACTGATTTTGCTAGCGCGAGTAATTCGCGCGGGGAATAATATTTTGCAGGAGGCCTTGTCTGGCTGATTTCGTGGTTTTGACAAAATTTACACCTCATATTACAGCCGTAACTGCCGACTGATAATATTTTAGCGCCAGGATAGAATCTGTATAAAGGCTTTTTTTCGATTGGGTCGATTGCGACGCTAGACAGTTGTCCATAACTTTCTGCTTGTAATACTTCGCCTGTATTGCGCCGTGCTATACAAAGGCCCGTGTTGCCCTTTAATATTTTGCAGTGGTGTGGGCAAAGTTTGCATTTGATTAGATTGTTTTCGATCGCGTAAAAACGAGCTTCTTTCATTTAACCTTGAGCTCCTTTAATGTCTATATTTCGCGCTAATTAAAGGTTTTTGTGGAATGAATTCTATTCGTGTCGCGTCATTTTAGAACCCGTACCAATTAGCCAAAATATACGCAGTAAGACATGAATATGAGAAATTTTAACCGGGTAGCAGCAGATGAGACCGCCTGCAATCACTGTCGACTAAATATGGAAGCTATATCAGCAAATTCCCTTTTCTCTCATTTACTTTTGTTTTGAGGTTTTCGTGAAATGAATCTTTTATTGCTTACCACTGATTGTTTGTTATACCTGTGCCATTATAACTATTCCGATCTAAAAAAACTACACCTTTCTTCATGCCTTCCTTTATACCTTTTTTCATACCTTTATCTCTGCCCTTTTCCATAAAAGCCCCCACATTACAATTGTAAAAAAATTCATTAAGATCTCTTTGCTGCTTCGATGACAGATTTATTTTTGCACCGTCTTATTAGTTTGGATACCGCTTTCCATAAAAGCCCCCACGTTACAATTGTAAAAAAATTCATTAAGATCTCTTTGCTGCTTCGATGACAGATTTATCTCCGCACCGTCTTATTAGTTTGGATACCGCTTTGACAATCCCAGGATTTTTCTTGTTCATCGTTTTTAATTCCTCCTCTTTTTTGATGCTAAAAAATCTAAGCCACGGCACCAGAGGGTCTTCTTTTTGGAGTATTCTTCTGGCATTTTTTTACTTCTGCTATACGGTTCCTAGCCATCCACGCCTCAAATTGGATGCGCTCCAGTAGATAATTATCCGGTAAAACTTGGCATTTCTAACAAAATTGTCTCTCGTTTTGCCCCGTTTTAAATTTTACGTCGCTAATGCTCTTAATTTTATCCCCTGCCTCTTTACTATCTTAGATGCGGTGTCAATTATTTGCAAATCTTATAATCTTTTTTCATCAAATTCTGGGATAGCAGACAAAAAAGACTTTGCAATGTCTATATTTTTTTCGTCTCCAAAAAGTCTTTTAAAGATATAATCTCTGCTAGGAAGTAAAAATTTTCTCGATAGCAATTTAGTTGCAGTTTCTTCACTTAAATTGTTTAAATTTTTTTATCATTCAATAAAATTAGTCCCTTAGCTTTAAAATTTTTAAGAATAAATACAAAAATTCGCCGCAAATTTTTATGTATTTGCTCTATATTTTTATTAAAGCATAAGGTCAATGTCATATTTAAGGGAAATGGCCATAAAATAAATTATTAAAATATTCCATAATTCCATAAAAAGTATATTAGCCCGTCAAGGCAGAATCCACCTGATAAACTTTTCCCTTGCGCGTTTAAAGTTTTTTCTTCCTTCATTATGCTTATTTCTACATAAAGTTCTTTGCGACCTTCTCTTGCAAGTGCGTCCTTCTACTGAGCATAAAAGTGCTATTTCTCTTATATCTTTTGGATGTATCATTCCTACATCCTGTATAGTTTGTTTTAGATCGGAATAGCTATACATACGAAATAACAAAAGGTAAGTCAAAAGGAACTAAAATTACTATTCTTCTTTGTTTTTTTTATAACAAAATTCGCAATTTCCCCTACAAGTCCCATAACACGACTTATTTTTGTTTTTCTTAGTTGTACCGAGCAAAGCCGGCATAAAAACTAGCGCCACAGCTATAATTGTGACCACTAAATCTGTTATCACTTGATAACCCCCTTTTTACATATTAGACAAAGTTGCATCTGGGTGTTTATTATTTATCTTATAAAATATGCTCACCGGAAAATAAATTTTTAATTTTATACATCAGACAAAGCTGCATTTGGGTGTTTATTATTTATGACGTGAATAAAAAGGCTTTTAAAGGTTGGTATTCTGTACGGCGGCAACTCCATTATGTTTAAAACATGCTTACTAAAAAAATAAATTTCCAATTAAAAACACCATGATCGAAACTACCCAAGCTATCAATAATTGATAGCAAACGGCCAATGCCGTCCATTTGGGGTTGTGAAATTCTCGTCTAATTGCAGACACTGCGGCGATGCAAGGCGTATAAAGCAGCACAAACGTCATGAACGAAAAAGCAGAAGCTTTGGAAAATGCGGCGCAAATAGCCTCCGACAATTTTACGCTGTCTCCCGCCCCGTAGAGGACGGCCATGGTGCTAACAACGGATTCTTTTGCGGCCAAACCCGCCATTAAAGCGACCGAAGCTCGCCAGTTCCCGAAGCCGCAAGGGGTGAAAATCGGGGCGATAAAAGTGGCCACTCCGGCCAAAATGCTACTCTGACTATCTTGCACCATTTGCAAATTAAAATCAAAAGATCGAAGAAACCACACCACCACAGAGCAGCCCGCTAAAACGGTTCCAGCCCTTTTCAAAAAGTCTTTAACTCTCTCCCAGACGTGAATAAAAAGGCTTTTAAAGGTCGGCATTCTGTACGGCGGCAACTCCATTATGAAGGACGAGCTCGTGTCTTTTGAGACTGTATTTTTCAAAATTATAGCGGATAATACCGCCACAGCTATGCCGATCAAGTACAAGGAAAAAATTATCAGAGGCTGATTATCGTTAAAAAACACGGGCACCATCAAGGAGTATATAATCATCTTAGCACTACAAGACATGAAAGGTATGACGAAAATTGTTGCAAGTTTAGTTTTTTCACATTCGATCGTTCTCGTGCTCATGACCGCTGGAACCGTGCAGCCAAAACCCATCAGCATCGGCACGAAAGATCGTCCGGACAGCCCCATTTTGCGGAGCAATTTATCCATTATAAACGCGCATCTTGACATGTAGCCGCTGTCTTCTAAAAGCGACAACAAAGAAAAAAGAATTATTATCTGTGGCAAGAAGCACGCAGCTACCCCCACGCCTTTGATAATTCCATCCAAGACTAAACTTTTCGTCCAAACTGATGCGCCGGTTTTGTCTAAAATGTCTGAAAAAAGAAGAGCAAATGGATTGTTTACAAACCATTCGACTTTTTCTTTAAAAAAGTTGCCGAACTGACCAAAAGTGGCATTAAATATTACAAATATAAACAAAAGAAATATGGGTAACGCCAATATTCTGTGTGTCAATATTTTATCTATTTTATCGGAAAATGTCTCAGTCTCCAGGGCGCATTTTCTTTTAATAGCCTTGCTACAAGCGTTGCAAATGTATTTATAGCGCTGATCTGCGACCATAATTTGTCTATCGACATTTCTAGATGTTTTAATACTATTTTTAAGAGAAGCGATTTTGCTGGCTTGAGCTTCATTTAGCTTCACAGATTTTAGCGCGAGCGGATCATCTTCAAAAATTTTTACGGCGCTCCATCTTGCTGAGCCGAATTTTTCGTTTTTTGCTTGAGAGATAATTTTTTCTATTTTTTCTATCGTTTGGCCGATATCAGCTTCGTAGAAATTTTTAAAAGCGGTATTGTTTTTTTGCTTTGAGACGTAGATTGCCCTAGAAATCAGCTCTTTGAGACCCTCGCTTTTGCTAGCAGAAATTGGGATTACAAAAACTCCGAATTTTTGTTCTAATTCCTCTAAAAGAACGACATCTCCTCTTTTTCTGAATATATCTATCATATTTAGAGCCAAAACTATTGGGATGCCGAATTCAGATATTTGTGTCGTTAGATAAAGATTTCGCTCTATATTTGTTGAATCCACCACATTGATTATTACGTCCGGAGGGTCGTTTAATAGGGAATTTCGGGTTATAACCTCTTCTGGCGAATAGGGGGAGAGAGAATAAATCCCGGGCAGATCCAAAATTGTTATAACCTGTCCCAGAAATTTAGCTTTTCCTTCCTTTTTTTCGACAGTCACTCCCGGCCAATTTCCTACATATTGGGTGCTTCCGGTGAGCTGGTTAAAGAGTGTTGTCTTTCCACTATTGGGATTACCCACCAGGGCGAATTTTAAGGTGTTTGATTTTTTTTTAAATTTATTTTGCACTTGCATCATACCACTTTTTCTCCAAGAAAATTTTCTGTTTTTTCGACAGTAATTTTGCTTGCCTCTTTTTTTCCTATACTGAGATGATAGCCTCTTATACAAATTTCTATTGGATCCCCAAAAGGAGCCATTTTTTTCACGGTTATAACAGCTCCCGGGGTGATTCCCATATCAATAATTCTCCTTTTAAGTGCCTCCGGGCTGACGATGCCAAGCACAATTCCAGATTCACCTGGTTTTAGTTTGTTAACGGTTCTCAAATTGCAACACTCCTTAAAATTAAACAAAAAAATACAAAAAACTCCGATTAAGTGCCTCAAGGCTGACGATGCCGAGCGCAATTCCAGATTCACCTGATTTTAATTTGTTAACGGTTCTCAAATTGCAACACCCCTTAAAATTAAACAAAAAAATACAAAAAACTGCGATGTGTGCCTTAAAGAAATCTGTTTTTTAAATTGACAATCTGAATTTGCTCGCGGTTAACGCAGTATTCTTTAAAATCAGACAAAGATACTGGTATGTCTTGGAGAAATTTGCGTAAAACGAATAGCTTTAGATATAGAGTGGCGGCTCTGGATTTGCCTGGCCTAAACTTAAAATAGCGCGGGTACTTTTTAAAACTAAACAAAAGGTTATCTAGTACTTGATCCATACCTAAAACACTGATGTGTGCTGAAGAAATGTGTGTGGAGTAAATTAAAAACTGCCGATTTGAGTTTACCCAGAGTTGACTGCATATTTCTTAAAATTAGACAAAAATACCAGTGTGCGTCAAAGAAATCTGTACGAAACAAATAATTTCCGATATTGAGCGGTGATCATTAATTTGCCTGATTTTGGGTTTTTAACGCGATATTCCCTAAGATTTAAACAAAAAGTACGGCGCGTGTCGAAGAAATCTGATTGGCGAAATAAACAATTTTTTTAAGAATTTTATAAGACTCAAATTATAATAAGTCCCAAAAATCTCCCTGGCGTTACAACACAAAGTTCAAAGTTTTCCTAGCGATTACAAAATAGACAGAGCACTACAATCTTATGATGGGCTTCAAAGACGTATTCTCGAAAGCTTAAGTGTAGTCGACTTGCATGCGGCTGGAACTTATTTCAAAAACGCACCGCGATCTTTGGTCCGCTCGGAGGGATTCGAACCCCCGACCTCCAGAATCGGAATCTGTTGCGATATCCAGCTTCGCTACGAGCGGAAATACAAATTGTCGCGACACGGCATTAATAAGCTCTGGGCACCCACTTTAAGTTCTAACGCGGCGCCATCCCTTGGCATCACATTATCATCGTACCACATATTTTTGCCGCAAGGAAGTAGTTTTGAAAAATTTTTTAAAAATTTTATTTTTGGCTTGCGTTTTTCTTAGAGTTCTGGTAAGATGTGGAGCGTACCTGAAGAAGGTTGAAAAATGCAGCGTCTTAAAGGCCCGTTCGGCAAATTTACTAAATATTGAGGCTTCGCTTGGAATTTTGGGGGAGAGGGGCGTAGCGCTCTAGAGCTTTTGTTTTGGTGAATTTACCAAATTTAAGACTCTACTTTGAAAAACTTTAAAGGTACAAAACATGGCGTTTGAGCCTTAGGAGCATAGGGTATGGTGCTTGAACTTTTGGTCGAGTAAATTTATTAAAATGAAACTTTAGCTTGAAACTCCAGCAAAGCTTTTGTTCTCGTGCACCCTAAGGTGTGGGCGGATTAAGGCCCTGTACGATCTGGATGCCGCGAACCATGTCAGGCGGGGAACCGAGCAGCATTAAGCGGTCTTCTCGGTGCGATGCAGAAAGTCTTGCGCCGCCCACATGTTAGGGTGTATAAAGCAGGATTTTGTCGATGTTTGTGAGGGTGTTGCTAAGTGCATACGTCTTTGTATCGTAAGTGGCGGCCCGGTAATTTTAAAGAAGTTGTTGGCCAGGACCACGTAGTACGCACATTGAAAAATGAATTGAAATTTGGAAGAATAGCTCATGCGTACCTGTTTGTGGGCTTTAGAGGTACTGGCAAAACTACTTGTGCGAAGGTTTTTGCCAAGGCTGTGAATTGTCAAGATTTAAAAGACGGTGACGCTTGTTGCGAGTGTGAGGTTTGCAAGGCTGCTGATTCCGGAAGCATCCTCGACATATCTGAACTTGACGGTGCGAGCAATAATTCGGTTAACGACATACGTTTGCTGTGTGAGAGCTGTAACTTTACTCCCGCTCGCGTGAAGTACAGGGTTTATATAGTAGACGAGGTTCATATGCTTTCGCCGGGCGCATTTGCCGCTCTTTTAAAAACTCTGGAAGAACCGCCTTCTCACGTGATTTTCATCTTGGCCACGACTGAATCACATAAGTTGCCCGCCACTATTTTGTCGAGATGTCAGCGATTTGAGTTTTATAGGATAAAATTTGAAACTATTGCTGGCAAATTGTTAGGTATATCGTCCTCTGAAGGTATAGCTCTAGATGAAAAAGCAGCGCTTTTGATAGCCAAGTATTCTGATGGTGCCTTGAGAGATGCGCTTTCTCTGTTGGATAAATTTACCTCGTTTAAAAATTTAATCACCGAAGAGATTGTTAAGGAAGTGCTGGGAATTGCTCCTAGGGGCCATATTTATAGTATAGCTTCTTTTGTTGTCAAAGGTGATCCTTCTGGTGTTTTGAGCTGTGTTTTTAAGCTTTATTCTATGTCAAAAGATATGCAAAGATTATGCGAGGAATTGGTGTTCTTTTTTAGAGACGTTATGGTCGCAAAAGTTTCCAAAGATTTTTCACACCTTCTTGTTTTAACCAAAGAAGAAAAAAGCGAAGTTGTAAAGATTGCTAGTGTTTTAACCTTACAAGAGGTTGTTTTTATACTAGATTTGCTTCAAGATTGTCTGCAGAATATGGCTAAAAAAGTTAGCACCAGAGTGGAGTTGGAGCTCGCTTTAATAAAGATTTGTGGCAGAAAAAAAGGTGGCGATGGCGGCAGCGCTGAAATTTTTGGGCCAAGATTAGACGAAGGTGGTGGTGATGGGCCAAAAAGTGACAAGAAAAGGTGTAACGACAACGGTGGCGATCTTAGTTCTGGCGCAAAAAAGGCTTATGGTAAACTTGAAAAAACGCCGCTGCAAGCTTTGAATGAACAAGATAAAAGTCAAAATAGGTCAAAAGAAATGTTGCTGCGAGATCTGAATGAGGGCCACAGCGAATTTGAAAAAACGCCGCTGCAAGCTTTAGTTGAATCAGATGGAAATTATAATGAATTTAAAAAGGCATCTTCGCAAGATTTGGACGGACAAGCTGAGAATCAAGGTGCGCCCGGGAAGATATTTTTGCAAAGTTTAAATGAACAAGATGAAGATTTTAAAGAGCTTAAAAAAGCGACACCGCAAGCCTTAGGTGGACAAGATAAAAGTCATAATGAGTCTAAAAGGATGTTTTTGCAAAATTTAGACGAACAGAGTAGGGATCGCAGTGAGCTCAAAAAGGTGTCGCTGCAAGTCTTGGACGAGCGAGGCGGAGATTATGATGAATTTAAAAAGGCATCTTCGCAAGATTTAAACGAACAAAGCATGAAACGCAGCGAATCTGAAAAGGTGTCGCAGCAAGTTTTAGGTGAGCAACGCAGAGACCACTTTGTGCCCACAAAGGTATCTTCGCAAAGTTTAGACGGACAAAATGGAGACGGCGGTGGTGTTGAAAGAATATCCTCACAATTCTTAAACAAACAAGATAGAAATCGCAATAAACCTGAAGAGATG
>JAIRSI010000047.1 GCA_031255515.1 Oscillospiraceae bacterium
ACGAAGTCGCAAAATTTTTAATAGAAAACGAAAAAATGAGCGAAGGAAAATTCAACGAGATTATGACTAATGTCCCGACTGTTTTATCGGAACAAGTGTAAACGCACGGTCAGAGCAGGCGGTACCCATTTTTCGGACAAGTTGCAAAGAGAACAAAGTGACTCAGAACAAAACAAATATAAACTCAAGGTCAGAGCAGGCGTACCTATTTTCCGGACAAAGTGTAAGTGTGCTGTCAAAAGTAAGGCCCAAGTGCACCGTTGGAGCAAGTTTAGACGTGCGCCAGAACAGTTTAAAAATGAAGAATTAAAAAAGACGAAATTAACAATCTGTTCACATGTCGATGTTTTTGCCGCGAGAGTGTCTGTGCCCGTTACCAACAGCGACGGCGTCGAAGGTTTTGTTCTTTTTGATTTAAGTGAAGAATTAAAAAAGACGAAATTAACAATCTGTTCGCATGTCGATGTTTTTGCCGCGAGAGCGTCTGTGCCCGTTATCAACAATGGACGGCGGGGGCGTCGAAGGTTTTGTTCTTTTTGATTTAGAAGAGGTTTTAAGCACAGGGCAACCCGCGAACACTAAGGAGGCGTTGCTTTTTCGAGGTAAGAGGAGGATTTTGCGGGGCGTCGGATTGTGATTAAGCTTGAATGTTTGAAAATTCCAAAGCTATTTTTACCGAGGATTCTGTCTATCATAGTTGCCGTTGACTGGGAGGCCTTATTTATTGCGGGTGGGAGAGGATTGTTTTTTTAAACTGTAAATTGCTTTTTGATTTAGTGTTTTTAGAACATTGCGACTGTCCATGATGCACTGGTTGTGGTGAGCACAGT
This sequence comes from Oscillospiraceae bacterium, assembly GCA_031255515.1. Lineage (GTDB taxonomy): Bacteria > Bacillota > Clostridia > Oscillospirales > Acutalibacteraceae > JAITRE01. The sequence goes on from JAIRSI010000047.1 coordinate 831, forward strand.
CTTGAACTTTGGATGAATTGTTTTAGGAATTGCGAGAATCTTCATTTTGTAAAATTTTCTCCTTTTGTTTAAACTATACCAGTTCTGTGTTGTCGGGTGTTTTAATCTTCGCTGCGTGGAAATTCCCGGCGTTATATTAATTTCACAAAAAAGTTTTTCTGATTACTACAGTCTTATTTTGCTAACAAAAAGTGACAGTAGCGATTGCCAAATTGAGTGGGACGCTTTTAATTGATGTTTTGATTTTGTGAATCTTGAAACCACAACATGTGATCTCGCGTTGGAATAGAGTTCTTTTTCAGGGAATACCGTTTTTTTGTCTACAGTCTTACGATACAATTGCAAATCCCAGCTATCAAACTAAACCTCAATCCAAACCCGTTTTCGTCTGTTTTTTTGCATTTATCAGAGACTACCCTAAAGCGCTTTATGAAACCTGTAGCGTTTTCTATAAAAATCCTCTTTTTTGAAATTTCGCGATTATTTCTCTTACCTTCTTTTGTAAAATGAATATACTTTTCGTGCCGATTTCGCAGTGACTATGCCATTTGATGAAAGTGGCAATAACTTTACTGTTTTTGTTTTGATTTCTATGGAAAATAGTTCAGTAGGATTAGAAAATATAAAACAAGTCCTTCTTGAATTTTCTCTAGCAACAAAAAGAGTTTGTCTGACTATCACCCGAGTAAGATTATAAGCGTTATACTCCTTAGTGTTGATGAGCCAGAGAAACTACCGTTTCCGCGTGCTCCACATAAATTGGACCTCTTCCGAATCTAGTTTCCGGGGGCTCAAAATTGCAAATTCCAGCTATCAAACTAAACCTCAATCCAAACCCGTTTTCGTCTGTTTTTTTGCATTTATCAGAAACTACCCTAAAGCGCTTTATGAAACCTGTAGTGTTTTCTATAAAAATCCTCTTTTTTGAAATTTTGCGATTATTTCTTTTGCCTTCCTTTGTAAACGGACTTTTTTGTTTTCTTTTTTTGGAATTTGCAGACTTGAATGAAAATTTCCCAAACTCTGATATTCATTGTCTCCAAACAGTTTTACATCTTTCTAAAGTTTAAAATTGCATACCTTGCCTTGTGAAAACTTGGCGTAAATCACAAACCTTAAAAACCTTACTTGTAACGATTTGTGTTTTTAAAGTATGCTGCTTCTTTTTACCGGAATAATAGATTTTTTGCCTCTTTTTGGACGTTCGATGGGAGTCTTAGGCAGTATTAATAATTACAGTTTCGTTTTAAGCTTTATCTAAAAGAGATTTCTTTTCCAAAAAGCGAAAAAACTTTACTTTTTACTAGCGTATCTTCGGGTCCAATTTTATGTTTTTGTAAGACGATAAACTCTAAAATTCCAAAACTGGATCCGATATGAAAGTAGACTTTGTATTCGCGCAAATATTTGAGCGTCACTAGCAAGCAATCCCCCAAAGAAAACTTGTTCTGCCGTACACCTTTCGCTTTTTAATTTTTTCTTCTTTTCTAAAACTTTAATCATTTTTTCGAAAGTATGTTTCCCTGGCGCCCGCAAAACGCCTGAATTTTTCTTCTCTCATGTTTTCAGTCTCATCGCATTTCATAATTAGATTGTAACATATTTTAGGTTTCGAAAAAAGTCTATTATATTTTTTATAAGATCTTTAAACATTCAATTTTTTCAATGGGAAGACCCGTGATTTTAGAAATCATAAGTCTATCAAAGCCTTCTTTCAATAAGTTTATCGCTATTTGAATTTTACTTTTCTCTGTACCTCTCTTCATACCTTCATCTCTGCCCTTATCTATGCCCTCGTTTCTGTCCTTTTTTATGCCTTTTTCCATAAAAATCCTCATATTACAAGTTGTAAAAAAATTCATTTAAGATCTCTTTTCATCGCTGCTTCGATGACAGATTCATCCCCGTACCGCCTTATCAGTTCGAATACCGCTTTGACAATCCCAGGATTTTTCTTGTTCATCATTTTTAATTACTCCTCTTTTTTAATACTAAAAAATCTAAGCCACGACACCAGAGGGTCTTCTTTTTTTGGAGTATTCTTCTGGTATTTTTTTACTTCTGCTATACGGTTGATGCCTAGCCATCCACGCCTCAAATTGGATGCACTCCAGTAGATAATTATCCGGTAAAACTTGGCATTTCTAACAAAATTGCCTCTCGCTTTACCCCGTTTTAAATTTTACGTCGCTAATGCTCTTATTTTGTCCCATGCCTCTTTATATCTTAGATATAGCGTCAATTATTTTCAAATCCTCCAATCTTTTTTTATAAAATTCTGGGATAGCAGACAAAAAAAGACTTTGCAATGTCTATATTTTTTTCGTCTCCAAAAAGTCTTTTAAAGATACAGTTTCTGCCAGGAGATAAAAATTTTCTCGATAGCAATTTAGTTGCAGTTTCTTCACTTAAATTGTTTAAATTTTTTTCATCATTTAATAAAATTAGTCCCTTAGCTTTAAAATTTTTAAGAATAAATACAAAAATTCGCCGCAAATTTTTATGTACTTGCTCTATATTTTTATTAAAGCATAAGTTTAATGTCATATTTAAGGGAAAATGGCCATAAAATAAATTATTAAAATATTCCATAAAAAAATATATTAGATAGTAAAGGCAGAATTCACCTGACAAGCTCTTCCCTTGATCGCTGCTTTAAACTTCGTCTCTTTCGCGTTTAAAGTTTTTTCTTCCTTCATCATGCTTATTCTACATAAAGTTTCTTGAGATCCCCTCTTTAAAATACATTTTTTACCAGAATTAGACAAAACTATGCGCCTTACAAAAATTACGGTTGCTTTTTGTATGATATAGCTTTACAACAATAAACTAGCTCTTTTATTTTCTAGTCGGAATCTGACGAAAAATTAAAATAGTTCGTAAAACTACTAATGTTTGGCCCAAACCAGGCTTTGGGCAACAACCTGTAGTTCTTTTGTCCTCATGTCCGTTAAGAGCTACTTCTCATTGGCGCGGAGCTTGATTTAGAACCTGGACTTGCAAAGGATTACAAGTGAGTTTTTACTCAGGAGAATTTTTGCCCGGTTTAGAATATCGCGCTCAAGTGGTAGTTTTTTTGGCAGTCTTAAAACGGCTTTATGACCAAGATATCTAGACGCTTTTGGTGAAAGTTTAACATTAAGTGCGCCGCTCGGATATACTGAACGCGAGTTTAAATTCGTTTTATATGCAGCAGCTCTTTTTTGTACACACCGGATTGTTATTTTGAGCCTCCGGTGCAAATATTAATGGACGAAAACTCGCAAATTACTTTGGCGGCAGAATAAGATTGTTTTGTATTAAATTGCTCGAGGCCAAACTGATAGGGATGTTTTAGTTGAACATTTGACCAATCAATCGCAGCCAGTGATTGACTTTTTGTCTTAGTATTTTGAAACATGGGGGTATTTTCCAAAGTATCCGCCAATAAGATATTTCGATCATGTATTTACCAAAATACTGAAAGAGGGAGATTTCTCACTCAGCATTCAATCAGAGACAGAATCTTTATTTTTTCTCTCTAGGAGAAAATGTTCTTTGACCAACTAGAAAAATTGCATAAGTGGAATGACTTTAAGATGCCTCTAGTGGTCTCTTGTCTCTCACTATATAAATTGCACCTCCACCTAGTTCTTCAGCCTGGTTTTTCCTTAAAATTTTTGTAGAACTTTTCAATGAAGTAAGTGAGAACTTTTGGTTAAATTGTTTCAACGAGCTTTTGTGAAAACGAACTTTGTTTCTCAACGTGAGAACCAGGGAAATAGTTCCAATCACATCATTTTGAGATTTTTTGCAGAATAAATTCTATTTATGTCGTATTACTTCAAAGCGCTCTATGGAATACGGTTCGCTTTCATTTATACCGCCTTTTCGTAGCGCTATCTCAATTTGCTCTTCTATCGTGTTGACTTTCTCCAGATTTGGCAAAAGCAAGCCGCGCCTGCTCTCGTGCGCGACAATTACGCCGTACCGCTTTGGATTGAGTTTATTTTTATCCAAGATTGGCTCGGGTTTCATCAGAACATCCACGCTGCAAACAAGGCTGGGCAGCTCGTCCACAGTGACCGGCTCAAATCGCGGGTCACAAGAGCAAGCCGACACGCTGTTTTGTATTATTTCCAGTGCAATGTTGTCACAAGTGGGAGAAATTGTGCCGATACAACCTCGCAAATTGCCGTTCTTTTTTATAGAAACAAAAATTCCCGCTCTGTGATGAGTCATCTCGCGCGGCAAATTATTGGGCAATTCCATCACTTCACCGGTCTTGACGTAATGCTCAATATTTTGCCGTGCTAAGCGGACAAATTCGTCTTCAGTTTGGCCGGTAAAAGCATTAAGCCTAGTTTTTTCATTTAAAATAATTGTGGGCAGGAGGCTATCTATCGTTTTTTCGCCGCGGACCTCTGCCGTCAGATATCCCACGCCATATGGCGCCTCGTAATTATAAATCTTGCTGGCGATACTAAGTTCATCCATTGTTCCCGCTAACATAATTAGACTTCGCAAACCGCATTCGGCGGCGGTTTTTGCGACTGAACGATCTATGGTCAAAAGTTTACAAAAATCTCCTTCTTCCAAGCAATTTCTTACAAACTCATCGTGCACGGCGCCTTCTGGCACAAGCCCATAAGCCCCGTCAGCTCTTAGTTTGTGTGACATATCGCCGCTAGCGACAATCACGGCGTTTCGCTCTAGTTTTTTGATTGCCTCTTTGACGCAAGTTCCGAATCGATAATGATCGACCAGCGACAAATCAGACAGTCCAATTCGGACAATTTTACGACATGTTAAAAAGTTTAGAGGCACCATGGTGCCGTGATCGAGACTGCTGTCTTGTTCGCTGCGCAAATCCGTTGCCACATTATTTTTTTGCGATATCTTGTCGATAAGTTCGGCGAGCTGGGAGTCATAAAGAACCTTGATTTTTACTTTTGGCGCGCCGAATTGCTCAAAGCTGCCACTTGCAGATTCGCCGGGCGAAATGTGAAAATGATCCTCATAATTTATGCTGTGAGGGGAAAACACAACAAGTACATCGGGATTTATTTTATCTATCTCTGATGCGATTTTTTGATACGCGGCCCTCGTGGCCGGGACCTTGTCTATGGCTCCACCGACTGCGGGGACTATGAGCGGGGGGTGTGGCAACAAACAACCGTATAACATCTACATCTCCTGCCTTTACAATTTATTTGGACACTCAAATACCTGTTTAGCGGCTTGACAAATATGAAGAAAATGTGATAACATCCCCACTACAGAGTAAAAATTTAATTTATGGAGAAGTGTCCGAGCGGTTTAAGGAGCTGGTCTTGAAAACCAGTGTCTCTGAAAGGAGCCAAGGGTTCGAATCCCTTCTTCTCCGCCAGTTTTATTTGGGGCTAGAATTTGCCTTTGGAGCTTGACCTGTTGATTGTGGTTAACGACTTGATATTTTTTTGTTATTTAAAATTTTTACACCGTGGCCAATGGGTCGGCAAAAAAATACTTCTTTAAATACTTTTTTAAAATTATCAAAACAGGCGCTTGCTTTTTCTTTTTCGTTAAAAATTCCAAACACAGAGGAACCACTTCCACTCATCAAAGAACCAAGAGCTCCCATTTTCATGAAATCCTCTTTTATTTTATAAATTTCTTTTAAGTTTAAAATGTCTTCAAAACGGTTGTATAGATTTTTTGACAAGTCCAGTAAATTTTCGTTTTTGAGCGCGTTTAATATTTTATCAGGATCTCTAAAACTATACTCAGCATTATTATTTTGGGAGATATGCGTGGCGTCATCGTAAAATTCATAGGCCCTTTTTGTTGAAACACTAAAATTTGGCTTAGCAGTTACGATAAAATATTTATCAAAAGTGTGAATTTTTAATAGTTTATCGCCGATTCCTGTAGCAAAATGGCACCCTCCCATCAAACAAAAGGGTACATCCGCTCCTATTCCTTTGCCAATTTCGCATAGCTTTTTTATTGAAATTTTTTTCAAAAAAAGCTCGTTAAGACCAAAAAGTACCGCGGCGGCATCGGTGCTTCCCCCGGCAAGTCCGGCCCCTTGCGGTATCCTTTTTTTGCAAGAGATAAAAATTCCCTCTTGTACTTCGACTTCGTTTAAAAAAGCTTTCGCGGCCAGGTATGCTGTGTTTTTAGTGGGGCTGCACAGTTTTAAAAAATCTCCTTCAAGATGTATTTTTTTATCTATTAAAAATTTTCTGATAGTTATTGTATCGTAAAGGTCAACAGCTTGCATAACAGTTTTTAACTCGTGATAAGAATCATCACGTTTTGAGATAATTTCAAGAAATAAATTTATCTTTGCTGCTGCGTTAACTGTAATTTTTAACAACTTTTGCCTCCTTTGTGTTTGCTTTTTTTGAACTTAATGTGGTAAAATCACGAAATAAGGTGCCTTAAAATCACAACAAATGGCTAAATATAGAAAGGAGGGGAAACTATTGGAATTTAAGGAGGCTAAATTTTTGCTTTCTTGCGTCGCGCCAGATGATTTCCCCAAGCCTGTTTTGAAAGAAGTCGTATTTTCCGGGAGATCAAATGTTGGCAAATCTTCCCTCATAAATAAGCTACTTCGCAAAAAACTTTTGGCCAGAATAAGTTCGAAACCCGGCAAAACTGTGAGCGTAAATTTTTACAAAGTTGGAGAATCAATGCACTTCGTTGATCTGCCGGGTTATGGATATGCAAGGGTGTCACTTTCGCAAAAGAAAGAAATTTCTCGGGTTGCCGAATCCTATTTTCAGAGCCCTAGAAAATTTGCAGTTGTAGTTCAAATAATAGATATAAGACGCCTCCCAACTCGTGATGATTTTTGGATGCTGGAGTTTCTTTTAAAAAAATCTATACCATTTATAATTGCCCTTTCAAAAAAAGATAAATTAAAAAAATCTAGGTACTTAGAGCGTTTAGAAGAAATAAAAGAAGAACTTTTACGCTTTAAAAACGCCCCGCAAGTACCATTTTCTTCGCTCACTGGAGATGGCATATTCGCGCTTAAAAAGACCATTGCCGAGTTTTTGTAGCGGGGGGGCGCTCTGCGAGAATTAAAATTCTTTAAAAATCAGCCTGGATTTTTGATTTTTTAACACGATCGCCAATGAGCCTATTTTGGCAAAAAATTCAGAGGTTAATCCCGACTGTAATATTTTTCCCAATATTCGTCAAAGGTCAGTCCGGAATTTTTGATTTTTTCCGCATCGTCGCCGACAAATCTATAATGCCAAGATTCATCGGTGTAGCCGGTTACATCTTCTTTACCCAATGGATATCTTTGAAGAAAGCCTTTTTTGTAAGCGTTTTTGTCTAAAAATCTCCCTTGTTTTGTGTTTAAAAAATCAGATGTTAAATTTTTTTCGGGCTCATCATAAGTATAAAAATCTATGGCGAGGCCCGAATGGTGCTCGCTTTCGCCTGGCCTTGCTACATGTCTGGCGGCTTCTGCTTCTGCTTCTTCTCGGTTAAGTCCTTGATTCATAAATTTTTCTATTTCTTTCTCATAAAGTTTCTTTTGATATTGTATGTTTCTGTAACCGGAGCAAATTCCAAGATTTATGCCCTGCGATTTTGCCTCATTTATCAGACTGTTAAGATACGGGGCTACTCTTATATCCACTGGGACGTCGTCTATAGGAACCGTTTCTATAGAAAAATCATGCGTTATTGGATGTTTTTTGTTTATCAAAATATGAGCCCAGTCCTGATTGTCCACTGGAGGAGTTGGAGGCGAAGAAGATTTTGGCGGCGGTGTTAAGGATTCTTCACCGCCACTCGCAGATTCTGCGGGCCTTGATTTGTTTTGCACGACCGATACGATGAGCCCAGCTGTCGCGACCAAGCACATCATCAACAAAAATAATCTATTTTTTAAAAATTCAAATCTCATACTTTACTCCTTTAAACTTATAAGTTGCATATGCTAATATTATCACTAAATATAAAAAAGAGGAAACTTTTTTAAAAACTTCTTGTTTTTTTATTTTACTGGAGTTAAAATGATACTGTGATTTGGAGGATATTTTTGATGGAGAAAGAAAAGGCTAAATACCCACTTTACATAGTGCTTCGCAACGTTATCAGCCCTCTTTTAAGGCTTATTTATAAACTTGATGTCAAGGGAGTTGAAAATATTCCAAAAAGCGGCGCATTTATTGTATGTGCAAATCACACTTCTAATATAGATGCCCCGCTTTTGGGTATTGCAATGAAAAGACCAGTGCGTTTTATGTCCAAGTCTGAGCTTTATAAAAATCGAGCTTTATCTTTTTTTTTCTACAAGATAGGGGCTTTTCCAGTAAAGCGAAAAAATGTGGTCAGGGGCACTATGGACACTTCGTTTGAAATTTTAAAAAATGGCGAAGTTCTTGGTATTTTTATAGAAGGCACGAGATCCAAAGATGGAGAACTTTTGCGTCCGAAATCGGGAGCCTCAGCCATAGCTATAAAAGCTAACGTACCGATATTGCCCGTTTGTATATCATGCGTAGAAAGGCGAGGCCGCGTTAAAATATTTCTTAAAACTAAAGTTGAATTTGGCAATATTATATTCCCCGAGAAGATCCTTAAACTTTGCAAAACCAACGCAGAACCCGCATCAAAGCCAGGAGTAGTGGGATTAAAATCGGATTTTAAAATAATAAATCAGGCAATTATGAAGCAAATTCTAGAGATGAAAGATAGGCCGTGAGTGGGAGTGACATTTAAGTTTTACGGGCGGTTTGGTGTGAAGAATGTATTTGCTGCGAAATAAAAGGGTAGTTTGACGGGAAATTTGCTGCGTGTGAAGGCTCTGGTTTTTAAGGGTGTGAGATAGAATTGTTAGCCAAAAATTTAAAGTGGCGAAAACAGTTGAGCGGAAAAGTAATCATTGCAAATACCACAGGGCTTTGCTTCGGAGTTGAGCGCGCCCTCGAAATTGTTTTAAATCTTGCAAAGCAAGGTAAAAAGGTGGCTACGCTGGGTCCCCTTGCCCATAATTCGTTCATTAACAGCGAATTGTCGCAAAAAAATGTAAAAATCATCTCCTGTGTTTCTGAGCTAAAAAAAAACACGGTTTTAGTCGTAAGAGCCCACGGAATTTCAAAAAATATTATGGAAGAAATTAAAAATTTGGGCATAGAGTACGAGGATGCGACCTGCCCTTTTGTTGCCAAAATTCACCGAGTTGTAAGCAGCGTTCCCAAAGGATGTGTGATTTTAATCGCCGGCAATAAGTTTCACCCAGAGGTTGTAGGCATACTTGGTCATTGCAAAAACGAGGGCATTGTTTTTAAAAATTATGAAGAACTTAAAAAATTAACGGCCAAAATGGACACAAATTTAGAGGCGATGGCGGTGGCTCAAACCACGTTTTGTCTGAACGAATGGCTAAGGTGCACAGATTTACTAAAAGAAAAATTTAAAAGAATAAAATTTGTGAATACCGTATGTGCAGAGACTCAAAAAAGGCAATCGGAAACGGAGCAGATATCAAAAATTTCTGATGTGATGTTGGTGATCGGAGACCCGGGGAGTTCAAATACTTTAAAACTTAAGAATATTGGCAGCAAATATTGTAAAACCTATCTTGTAGAATCTGCGCGACAGATACGCTCTGGGCAGATCACGCGAAAAAAGATTGGGCTTACAACAGGTACGTCCACACCCGACAATATAATCGAGGAGGTACTCAGGAGAATGTCAGAAATCCTAAACAATGAGTCCGAGGATGAGGAAATTGCCTCCTCACAAAACGGCGAAGATGAGCAGAGTTTTAGTGAAATGCTTGAGGAATCTTTAAAAGAGCTAAATACCAGCAAACATGTGCGAGCGACTGTAGAGAAAATTACTCCAAACGAAGTCTACGTTAACATTGGGAGAAAACAAACTGGCTTTATTCCCATATCGGAGCTGTCCTCTGACCCGAGTGTGAAGCCCGAAGATGTTGTTAGGGTGGGGGATGAACTCGATCTTTTGGTTCTTAAAGTGAACGATCAAGAAGGTATGGTCATGCTTTCAAAAAGGCGGATGGAGCAAAGTAAAGGTTTTAAGGAAATGGCTAAAGCCTTTGAAAATAAAACCCCTTTAAAGGGTATCGTGACGGAAATTGTAAAAGGAGGGTTGATAGTTCCCCTCGAAGGTGTGCGGGTGTTTGTGCCAAATTCTCAAGCCACCACTTCAAAAGATGACGTTTTAGAGGATTTACTTCAAAAAGAAATTACATTCAGGATTATCGAAGTCGACAGGGCAAAAAACAAAGTTGTTGGATCTGTTAAATCAATTCTCAACGACGAAAGAAAAAAGCTTCAGGAAAAATTCTGGGAAACGGCCGAAATTGGTAAAAAATACAAAGGAACTGTGAAAACTTTGAAGGAATATGGCGCTTTTGTAGATGTCGGAGGCATAGATGGCATGCTGCACATTTCTGAGATTTCGTGGACAAGAATAAGCCACCCCTCGGATGTCTTTAAAGTTGGGGATGAAATAGAAGTTTACATCAAAAATCTTAATCCAGAAACAAAAAAAATTTCGTTAGGATACAAAAAAGACGAAGACAATCCATGGGAAAAAATTAGAAACAATTATGAGGTCGGAGATGTTATAGACGTCAAAATAGTTGGCTTTACTGATTTTGGAGCTTTTGCCAGAGTGAAAGAAGGGGTTGATGGGCTGATTCATATTTCGCAGATAGCGGATTATAGGGTGGAGATTCCTCAGGATGTGCTCGAGATTGGCCAGGTCGTCAAGGTGGCGATACGGGAGATAGATTTTGAAAACAAGCGCCTTAGTCTTTCTATTAAAGAAGTTAAAGACGAAGATAAGCTCAGCGGATAGACTTGGCCCGCAAATTTTAAATGCTTTGAAATTTTTACTATAAAATTAAAGACGAAGATTGGGCCGGTGAATAAATTTAAGCCCCTAGACTTTACATGTTTTGAAACTTTTGCTACAGTGAAATAGTACAGTTTGAAGGTGCTATTAAAATTTGATAGTAAAGTGAAAGATATGAAAATTGATTATGAAAATTAAAAAAGCAGTTATACCTGCGGCCGGGCTTGGAACCAGGGTTTTGCCGATCACTAAATCCATGCCCAAGGAAATGCTTCCCATCGTTGACAAGCCCGCTATTCAGTACATTGTAGAGGAGGCTGTTTCCTCCGGAATAGAAGATATTTTAATCATTACAGGCCGCGGAAAAGAATTAATCGAGAACCACTTTGACAAAAGCCCCGAGCTTGAGAATCGGCTCAGCAGAGCCAACAAGCGTGATGCTTTGAGAGAAATTTTGGGTATTTCTAATTTGTCCAATATTTATTTTTTGCGTCAAAAAGAAGCGCTGGGTCTAGGTCACGCGGTCTTGTGTGCTAGGTCTTTTGTGGGGAATGAACCCTTTGCGGTTTTATATGCTGACGATGTGATATTTGGCAAAAAGCCAGTGTGCAAGCAATTGATGGAGGTTTATGAAGAATTTGGCCTGGGAGTTTTAGGGGTCAATAAAGTGAAAGAAGAGTCGATTTTTAAATATAGTTCCCTAAAAGTGGATTTAATTAGAGATAATATCTACAATTGTACAGATATGATTGAAAAGCCTGGAAAGGGCCAAGTTTTGTCGCTTTATTCTGTACTCGGGCGTTGTGTTCTTACTTCAGATATATTTGATATTCTAAAAGAAACTAGGCCTGGTGTAGGCGAAGAAATACAACTAACAGACGCCATGAAAGTTTTAGCCAGAGATAAAGGAATGATAGCTGTAGATTTTGTCGGAAAACGTTACGATATGGGTAGTAAATTGGGTATTATGAAGGCTTCTGTTGAAGCGGCCTTGGTACATTCAGAGATAGGAGGTAATTTTAGAAAGTATTTAGAAGATCTTTGTAAAGAATTGTAACAGCTTTCAAGTATCTCATTACTCAAATAAAGATCGACAATGCGAGGGGTCATTTAGAATGTTTTCAAAATTAGAGGATCTAGAAAAAAAATGTAAACAATTAGAGGGTTTACTATACGATCCCGAAGTTGTTTGCGACCAAGAAAAGTATAAAAAGATTATGAAAGAATATAAATCTATACTTCCGGTTGTAGAAAAATATCAAGAATACAAAAAGGCACTAAAAACTATAAAACAAGCAAAAGAGCTCATGAAGTCAGAGGAAAGCGAAAAAGAACTTCGTCAAATGGCAGAGGAAGAATTTCATGAGGCCAAATTGGCCGCGGAGGAGCTTTCTTTTGAGATCAAGACTCTTTTATTGCCTAAAGATCCCGATGATGATAGAAATGTAATAATAGAAATAAGAGGGGGAGCGGGAGGAGAAGAAGCGGCGCTTTTTTCTTCTGTTCTCTACAGAATGTATAATATGTACGCGGACAGTAAAGGCTATGGCGCCGAGATTTTATCCCTAAACGAGACAGAGCTGGGTGGCTTTAAAGAGGTTAGCTTTATAATCTCAGGTGAGGGCGCCTTCTCAAGACTTAAGTACGAAAGCGGGGTTCACAGGGTGCAGCGTGTGCCAGAAACAGAGACTCAAGGGAGAGTTCATACTTCCACCGTGACGGTTGCCGTTTTGCCCGAGGCCCAGGACGTGGAAGTGGATGTGAATCCTTTGGATTTGCAAATCGACACATTTAGAGCCAGTGGAGCTGGGGGGCAGCACATCAACAAAACGGAATCGGCTATAAGAATAACCCATGTGCCCACCGGTATGGTAGTTGAATGTCAAGACGAAAGAAGTCAACATAAAAATAAAGATAAGGCGATGAAGGTGTTAAAATCAAGACTTTTAGAAAAGAAAAGAAAGGAACAAGATGATGAAATGGCCCAGGAAAGGCGATCTCAAGTGGGGACGGGGGATCGCTCTGAAAGAATTAGGACGTACAATTATCCCCAAAGTCGCATTACTGACCATCGTATTGGTTTAACACTTTATAAACTTGAAAATATCCTTGGTGGTGATTTGGATGAGCTTATTGATGCGTTGGGCGCGGCCGACAGAGCGTCAAAGCTGACTAGTTATCCCACTGATGATTTTACTGATAAATTCTAAATAATTGGCAATTTTTAAGTATATTTGGAGAATAAAAAATGAGAAGAACGAAGATTGTGTGCACCCTGGGCCCGTCAACGGATAGCGAAGATACCGTCAGAGCCCTGATGTTAAGTGGTATGAACATTGCCAGAATTAATGTTTCTCATGGAACACTCGCAGACCACAGAATGAGAATTGACATGGTAAAAAAAGTACGAAAAGAATTAAATTTTCCTGTGGGATTATTGCTTGATACAAAAGGCCCAGAGATACGCACTGGCAAATTTGAACCGCCAAATGTTTTCCTTAAAACGGGACAAACTTTTATCTTAACTACCAGAAATATCTCTGGAAATGACAAAATTTGCACCATCACGCTAAAAAGCATTGTGAATGATATTTCGGAAGGAACTAGAATTTTAATTGATGACGGACTCATAGAACTAAGGGCCGACAGGCTCGAAAAAGAAAATGTCGTGTGCACGGTCATAAGCGGAGGGAATTTGTCTTCTTGCAAAGGCGTCAACATACCGGACATCAAAACGTCTTTGCCGTTCATAAGTCTAAAAGACGCCGTGGATCTTAAATTTGCCGCGGAGCAGAGTTTTGACTACGTGGCCGCCTCGTTCACTAGATCAAAAAAAGATATCGTAATGCTCAGATCCGAACTTGAAAAAAATAACTGCTCAAAAGTCAGAATAATAGCGAAAATAGAGAATTCAGAGGGCCTTAAAAATGTTGATGATATAATAAAAGTATCGGACGGAATAATGATAGGCAGGGGAGATCTTGGAGTTGAAATACCTATAGAAGACGTCCCGATTATTCAAAAGCGCATTGTCAAAAAGGCTACGCAAGCGGGCAAGCAGGTCATAATAGCCACGCAAATGTTAGAGTCGATGATTAAAAACCCGCGTCCGACCAGGGCAGAATGCACAGACGTGGCCAACGCCATATACGACGGTACCGGCGCCATTATGTTGTCGGGAGAAACAGCTTCGGGCAGTCATCCCGTGGACGCTTTGAGAGTTATGCACAAAATAGCAGAAAGAACCGAGAGAGAAATTGACTATAAAACCCGTTTTAAAAATACCGAGATTGTGCAAAAACTCGACATAACTTCAGCAATATCGCACGCCATTTGTACCACGGCTCACGATCTTGCGGCTTCTGCCATAATAGCTTTCACGAAGGCCGGCAGAACTGCCAGAATGGTTTCGCGTTTCAGGCCGGATTGCATGATAATAGGAGCCACTTCAGACAAAACTGTCCTTCGTCAAATGAGCTTATTTTGGGGAGTTGTCCCGATGCTGATAGACAAGGATGTGAGCGACGAAAATCTTTTCGATCACATTGTCCACGCTTCGTTGGCACAAAATCTACTTTCAAAGGGCAGTCTTGTTGTTGTGGCGGCTAGTATTTCTGGTGGCGGAACAGACGATTTCACAAATCTAATAAAAGTTCACAGCGCCCAGTAAATAAATTATCGAGCTAAAATTACAAAAAGCGAGTAGACTATTCCCTCTGTCTGGAAGCAGATAAAAATCTCTCCCGGGCAGGGTTGGCGTTTTTGTTTTGACATATTTTTTTATTTTTGATACCTTTACGTTGTGGGCCAAATGTTGCATTCTCTTTTAAAAGAAGATTGATTCTAGAATCCAGAGTGTTGTTTTGACTTAATCTTTGAGTGATTTTTATCAATTTTTACTTTTTATTCTATTTTTTGCTTGAAATTTTTAATTGCTAAATCATTTGCGACGATTTTAATTTTGTTCTTCGGCGAAATTAATTGCAATATTAAGGAGAATTTTATGGATTCCGATAAATATACTAAAACATTAAATTTACCTAAAACGAATTTTCCCATGAAAGCCGGACTGCCAAAATCGGAGCCGTTAAGGTTTAAAGCTTGGGAAGAAGACAAAATATACGAAAAATTAATGGAGAAAAATAAAGAAAAAACTTTGTTTGTCTTGCATGACGGCCCGCCTTACGCAAATGGCGACATACACTTAGGGACAGCTCTTAACAAAATAATTAAAGATTTTATTATCAGATACAAAAATATGACAGGTTTCTGCGCTCCTTATATTCCCGGTTGGGACACTCACGGTCTTCCCACAGAATTAAAAGCCATAAAGAAGGCTAGTATCGATGATCTGGGCCAAATATCTACTGAGGATCTTAGGAAAATTTGTCGAGATTTTGTCCTAGAATATATGCAAGATCAGCGTCAGCAATTTAAGAGATTGGGTGTGCTTGCAGATTGGGAGAATCCTTACTTGACCTTGCAAAAACAGTACGAGGCGACTCAAATAAGGATTTTTTCTCAAATGGCGACAAAAGGCTACATTTATAGAGGGCTCAGGCCAGTTCACTGGTGTACAAATTGCAAGACGGCCCTTGCGGAAGCCGAAATAGAGCATCAAGAAGATGCTTGCTACTCTGTTTTTGTAAAATTCCCCGTCAAAAATGATTTTTCAAAATTTAAAAATCTTGGCGCAGAGCTTTCTAACACTTACTTTGTTATTTGGACGACTACAGCTTGGACTCTTCCTGGAAATTTAGCCATTAGTGTTTGCGCCGACTGCAATTATGCTTTGGTAAAATCCAAAAATGAATATTACATCATGGCTGAAAAACTTTATGAATCATGTCTAGAAACGATAAATATTAATGATTATAGTTTAGTGGGCCTGGTCGATGGTAAAGATCTTGAGCATATGTCTGCTTATCATCCATTTTTAGACAGAGAATCTTTAATAATTTTGTCTGAACATGTAACTCTTGATTCCGGAACGGGCTGCGTTCACACTGCACCTGGGCACGGTATGGAAGATTTTCAAGCATGTAAGAAGTATAAAGAACTCGGCGTCGTGGTTCCTGTAGATTCAGAGGGGCGTTTGACCAAAGAGGCCGGGGGGTTATTTGAAGGACTTTTTGTGAGGGGATTTGAGAATACCGACAAAGATGCCGGCAGAGCTATCGCCGCGCACCTAGATGAGAAAGGATTATTGCTCGCTACAAAGAGAATTCGACACAAATATCCTCACTGTTGGAGGTGCAAAGATCAGGTTATTTTTCGCGCGACAAACCAATGGTTTTGTTCTGTTAATAATTTCAAAGAAAAAGTGTTAAAAGAGATTGAAAACGTAGATTTTATTCCTTCTTGGGGGAAAGATCGGATGAGAACTATGGTGAAAGATCGCAAAGATTGGTGTATATCTAGACAGAGGAAGTGGGGTGTCCCTATTCCTGTATTTTTTTGTAAAAATTGCTCTAAACCCCTGATAGAGAAGGAGGCGATGGAGACTGTTGCAAGAATTTTTGCAGAATTTGGATCTGATTCTTGGTTTGAAAAAGATGCGAGCGAATTTTTAGGATCTAGATTTAAGTGCAAAGAGTGCGGGTGCGGTGAATTCGAAAAAGAAAGCGATATAATGGATGTTTGGTTTGATTCGGGAGTGTCTCACGCCGCGGTTTGCAAGAGTGAAATGAGGCGACTGGACTGGCCTTACGATCTTTGCTTAGAAGGGGCGGATCAGTACCGCGGCTGGTTCCAGTCATCTTTACTTACCTCTGTAGCTGCTTACGAAAAAGCACCCTACAGGGCAGTTCTGACTCACGGCTGGGTTGTGGACGGCAACGGGAGAAGAATGTCGAAGTCTCTTGGTAATGGCGTGAATCCCGGAGATATAATAGATCGCTACGGCGCAGATGTTCTAAGGCTTTGGGTTGCTTCGTCCGACTATCGAGTTGACGTTAGAATTTCTGAAGAAATTTTAAAACAGCTATCTGAATCTTACCGAAAAATAAGAAACACAGCTAGATTCATACTCGGCAATCTCTATGATTTTGATCCAGATTTTAATTTTACCGATTTTGACAAATTAGAGTCAATTGATTTATTTATAATTACAAAACTCAATATTTTGCTAAAAGAGTCACATAACGCCTATAATTCTTATGAATTTCATAAAATTTATCATAATGTTTATAATTTCTGCACTGTGGATTTGTCTAATTTTTATCTTGATGTTATAAAAGATAGACTTTATGTAGAAGGAGCGAATAGTAAAACTAGAAGAACTGCCCAGACGACTATTTATCTGATATTAAACAGTATTTTGCATATTATTTCACCCATTTTGCCGTATACCTCGGATGAAATTTTCAAAGAGATGCCTAGCGGGAAAGATCGCAAGGAGCCGTGCGTGGTATTTTCCCAGATTCCGAATTCTATTGACATAGATGAAAATGACGAGGTTTTTTCTCGTTGGCAAAAAATTCAATCTGTACAAAGTGAGGTCAAAAAAGTTCTAGAACGAGAAAGAAAAGAGAAAAAAATAGGTTCTTCTTTAGAAGCTAGAGTTACTTTTTATTGTGGTGAGAGTTGTTATGATTTTCTTGAATCTTCAAAAAATGACATAAAAAGTGCGCTAATAGTATCTGAAGTTAAAGTTTTGAAGGATTCTACCAAAAATAATAGCGATGATTTTTCCGTAGCGGTTGATCGTATGAGTGGTAAAAAATGCGAAAGATGCTGGATTTATAGCGAGATTGTAGGTTTTTGTAAAGATAAAAATCTTTGCAAGAGATGTTCTGATGTTTTGTCTTTTTGCCATGAGGATTTTTAGTATTTTGGGTTTTGTTTTTCACATATTGTTTTGAGCAGAGGTTAAGAATAAAGAAAAATGCACGGCAATTTGAATTTGCTTTGTGTTGATGTTTCTAAGAGGTGGGTTGATTTTGGAAAAATTTCTGATTACCGGTGGAAATAAATTAAAGGGTACGGTTAAGGTTGGCGGCGCTAAAAATGCGGCCCTTGCTGTGATGTCCGCTTCTGTGTTGTCAAATGAAGTTTGCAGAATAAAGAACATTCCAGGTATAAGCGATGTATCTTTGGTTGCTAAAATTCTCGCCGAGATCAATGTTAAAGTTAAAATGCTTAATAAAACCACGATCGAAATAGACCCGACAAGGGTGGTGCAAAGGCCCGTTTCTTGCGATATTGTTAGACGCGTAAGGGCTTCTTATTATCTTTTAGGCGCGCTTTTGGGTAGATTTTCGAAGGCATCCGTCTCTTTGCCTGGGGGGTGCAATTTTGGCGTAAGGCCCATAGATCAGCATCTGAAGGGGTTTGCCCGCTTGGGCGCCAACTACGAAATAGACGCTGGAATGATCAATGTTGAATCGGAAAAGCTCTCCGGCAACAATGTTTATTTTGACGTAGTTTCTGTTGGTGCGACCATAAATATAATATTGGCATCTGTCAAGGCCGAAGGCCTTACAGTGTTGGAGAATGCAGCCAAAGAGCCACATGTTGTCGACCTTGCGAATTTTTTGAATTCCATGGGCGCGGACATACGCGGCGCCGGTACGGATGTCATTAAAATCCGAGGTGTGGAATATCTGAGCGGCACGTCTTACTCCATAATTCCCGATCAAATAGAAGCCGGCACTTACATGGTTGCCGCGGCCGCTACAGGCGGGGATGTGATGGTTCAAAACGTGACGCCGAAGCATTTAGAGGCTATAAAATCCAAGCTTGAAGAAATGGGAGTGACCATAGAAGAGCATGAAGAATCGGTCCGAGTTACGCAAGACGGACCCTTGGAAAAATGCAATGTCAAAACGATGCCTCACCCCGGATTTCCTACGGATATGCAGCCTCAAATTTCTGCGCTGCTTTCTCTGGCGCAGGGGACTAGCATAGTCAATGAGGGCGTCTGGGACAATAGATTTAGATATATAGAAGAGCTAAAAAGAATGGGCGCAAATATTTCTGTCGATGGAAAAATTGCAGTGATAGAAGGCGTAAAAAGGCTAACGGGCACCTACACCAAAGCGACGGATCTCAGGGCTGGCGCGGCCCTTGTCATAGCAGGACTTGCAGCATCCGGTGAAACTACAATAGAAAATATTGATCATATTGAGAGAGGTTATGAAAATATTTGTCAAAAATTACTGAATTTAGGTGCAAATATTAAAAGAATTAACGAAGAAAACGAACCAATAAACATGGCTAAAGTTCTCTAGTTGACGGGGATTGCAGGTTCAATTTCGTTCTCCCACGGGAACAATGCAGATTTTAGCCGTGCAAATATTTCGCGTTTTTTATGTGAATGCGACTAAAATTTTTCAAAAAAGTTGTAATTTGCGACTAAAATTTCTTATAAAAGATTTATTAACCTTTAAATCAAAATGATGGTCTAATTGTAAGGTAAAAATTTCTCTTGAAATTTTAGCGAGTTAGAGTTACTATTTATCTGTGCATAACGAGAATGTGTTCCAATACAATTGTAGAAAGCTTTTAAATACAACAATCGAACAAGGGGTTTTAAGGCTATGGGGCAAAATATTGCTATAAGCGCGGATAGTACTTGCGATATAAATGAAGGTTTTAGAAAAAAATACAAAATAGCTGTTTCTGCTTTGCATGTAAACCTAGATGGCAAAGATTATAGTGATGGAATCGATATAGATCCCGATCACATACTCAGAGTGTACGGTGAAAAAAAGATTCTTCCTAAAACCTCCTCAATAAGTGAAGAAGAATATGCTGATCATTTTAGAGGGATATTTTCTCAAGGTGCCGACGAAATAATACACATTTCCTTGAGCTCCAAAATATCTTCCACTTATCAAAATGCGAAAAATGCGTCTATTAAACTTGGAAATGTCTACACGGTAGATTCTCATAACCTTTCCCTTGGATCGGGTATTCTTGCTATGGAAGCACACAAAAAGATTAGCAAATTCCCCGTGAAAACTGCGCAACAAATTGCAGAAGAACTTACAATACTCAGAGAAAAATGCGACGTAAGTTTTGTGCTTTCGACATTGGATTTCATGGCTTCTGGCGGGCGTTGTCCGGGATTAATTGCTCTTGGAGCTAACATTTTAAATATAAAGCCTTGCATAAAAGTTAATAGTAAAGAAGGAAAAATGTCGGTTGGAAAAATGTATAGAGGGAAATTAGAAACAGTTTTGCCAAAATATATCGCCGATAGATTAAGCTTAAAAGAAGGTTTTAAAGGGATAGCGAATTCTAGAGTTTTTGTGGTACATTCCGGTGTTGACAAGGAATTGTTAGATATATCTGTCGAAGCGGTACGAAAATCAACTAAAGATTGCATAAAAGAGATTGTTGTGAGTCGTGCTGGGTGCACTATTACTTGTCACTGTGGGTTAAATACTGTTGGTATTGTTTTTCTTTGGGAATAGCTTTGTTTGTAGCTTGCAGCTACATACTAACGTGCAATTCATCTGCGACTGTTCAGGTATCTTTTAACTCGGGGGGTACAAAGACAACTTTATACAAAAATTTTGATCGCAAACAAGTGGGCTTTTTGAATTTTCATGTGTCCAAGACACGATTATTCGCTACATTTTTAAACTCGCTTTTCTCGTTTCTGGCGGGCACACAAATGCAGTTTTTCGAGAAAATAAGGCCATAAAAATTTAAAGGTTTTAAACGCAGTTTTTTTCTGAAGATTTTGTTCGTATTCGTAAGTGTGTGTTGACCAAGAGGGGAATTTTATCAAAAAGATTTTATTTTTGATTATTTTAACTTCGTTGTTTGTATTTTGCGCGGGGGTTCGTTTCGGCAGTCTTTCGAGAAATAAGGCCATAAAAATTTAAAGGTTTTAAACGCAGTTTTTTCTGAAGATTTTGTTCGTATTCGTAAGTGTGTGTTGACCAAGGGGGGATTTTATCAAAAAGATTTTATTTTTGATTATTTTAACTTTGTTGTTCGTATTTTGTGTGGGTCCAGTTTCATATAATTTCTTTTTAAAAAAAGCATATCCCGTGGCGTATTTGGAGCATATACAATTTTATGCAAATAAATACAACGTGGATCCGGCTCTTGTCTGCGCTGTAATCAAAACAGAGAGCAAATTTCAAAAAGATGCGTGTTCCAAAGCTGGGGCGATAGGTCTTATGCAGCTCATGCCTGAAACTTTTGCTGATCTTCAAAAAAATCGAAATAACAACAAAATAAGCGTAGACAGAAATTACCTTGAAGACCCTGAGACAAACATAGATTATGGGGTCTATTTTTTGTCACAATTGATTAAAAAATATGGCCGCGAAGAGACTAGCATAATGGCTTACAATGCTGGCGCCGGCAAGGTAGACAAATGGATGGAAGAAAGAGGAGATCTCCAAAAAAATAGCATAGCAATTGAAAATATTCCTTACAATGAAACAAGAAATTATGTTAAGCAAGTTATAAGAGACAGGGAAATTTATAAAAAGCTGTATTTTTCGAGTAGTTAAGCTGTGCATAGTTTTATATTTTGCGATATTAACTTATATCGAGTTGGCACCAAACACCCACTTCTTAGCCTTTCTGTAAGATTTTGAATGCAAAATGGTTATGTCTTCAAAGAGGGGAGATTTTTTTAGCAGTAAGCCACCATTTGTATGAGCAGAGCGATTTTTCTATGCCGTTTCATGGACCACTTTTAGCTAAAGCAAAATAATGAATAATATTGGGTACACCATTTTGCATTTTATGACAGTTTTCCCCGGGATGTTGCAAGATAATATGTTGACTTCTCTCTCGGAAGGCAAAGGGTAACAATTTTTTTACTTCGCCTATACAATAACCTTCCACGTTTTGATTGTACAAGATTCTTAAATCCTTTGAAATAACGTATCGGCGTCAAGAAAAATACATTTATCTTTTTTAATAATTTTAGGAGCAAGCAATTTTGCGAAAGGAATGTTACTCCACGGATAAGAAATTCCCATAACATTTTTGCAATATCGTTTATAGTTGGTTTTTTTAAAAAAATTCTACAATTACCGTATAAGTTTTCTATTTTTTAATTTTTCTTTATTTTCCCTCAAAAAATTTTCAGTGACGAGCAAATAACAAGTTTTTTCAAAATAACGTGTCAGCTTGAGGTGAAGTTTCTCTGGAAATATTAACGTAAATAGGATCGACTGGTCCGTTTACCACAAGTATTTTAGCTTTCTTTTTTAGCGGCCATAATCTACAACCAACTTTCATCGCAATAAGGACTAAGTTCTATAATTTTTTCAAATTTAACACCTCGGGATCTAACAACGAGGGTTTTATAAGAGTACCTTGAGCCGCTGAGCAAACTGTTTTTGTAGCTGGAACCAATGAAGTCGTAACCCTTCATGATCATTTTGTCATTATCATTTATATCTATCATATTCGACTAATAGGCAATTATTTCACTTGGATTACCGAGATAATGCGTGTAAAGAGTTTTTACAAGGAAGCCTAGGGTAGTATAAATTATCGTCAAATAATACTATTAAATCGTCTGGGTAATTTGACAATATTTTCTATGAAATAAAATATTACCGTCAATATATTTTATTTCAAGGCCCAAGTTCTCTAAATTTATTAATTTCTCGGGTAGTGGGATATTTTTAAAATCGCGACTGTCTTCTTGATTAATTTTGGGAATTTAGTCAGATTTAGAGTGATTGTTATGCGCAAGAATAATTAGAACACATAAAAATAAAAACAAAGCCGACCATATAAAAATTTGTTTTAACACTAAAGCTTTCCTGAATATTATCGCCTAATTTATTAAGTCAAAAAGCTTGTAAGCACAATAAAATCTTAAAGAAATTTTATGACGAGAAGTATTATCTTAGAAACGCAATGCTTGATGGCAACGAAGAAGGCAGGGCAAAGTCTACGATTGTGTGGACTATAAATACAAAATATACCCTCATGATTGACAATTAGCGAAAAGTCTGATAAAACTAAAGATATAAATAAGATAACAAATTTTTTAGCAAATGATGAACGCGAACATTTAAAAACAATGCACCGTAAAGAGTTAAAGCGACGTACAGCCGATTCAAATTTTTATCGTAATGCTATAATAAAAAAATTTGCAATAGAATTTTGAAACTTTTAATCAAAAATACTAGGGTTGCCGTAGGGAGAAAAGAGAGTAAAAGTTATGCT
Source organism: Oscillospiraceae bacterium (assembly GCA_031255515.1). Taxonomy (GTDB): domain Bacteria; phylum Bacillota; class Clostridia; order Oscillospirales; family Acutalibacteraceae; genus JAITRE01. Next base: position 23,802 of record JAIRSI010000047.1, read on the forward strand.
TTAATCGACGATATTCATGATGTCTTATGGTGGGATGCTGCGTTTTTGTAAAAATTTTGAAAAAATATCTAAAACAATTAAAGCTGGTTGTGACAACAAGGATTATGGCGGCACTTTTTAATACCTTGCCGCGTAAATTTAGCCTATTGGTACAGGTTCTCAAGCTCGATTTAGAAGTTTTTTACGACAAATTATCAAATTAATTTTATAAGCTTGGATAATACATAAGATACGGACAAAACCACAGAAATTACTCTAAAAGACTCCGACCAACATGTTCCCGTGCAAATTTTGTAAGAAAAATATAGAAACAAGGGCAGAAATAAATTATTCAAAAGAAACATGACATTATACACAAATCCTGTATTAGAAGTGTGCAAATCAATTATTGTACAAAAAATAATAACCGGCAAAAATATAAAATTTTCAAAAAGTAAAACTTTACCTGAGTTTATAAAATTTATGCCGCTGGATTTATACCTTCCAAACATAGTTTCTGTGGAAAATAAAAACAAAAATCTTGTAAATTGGCTTAGTAAAATTGGCAAAAAAACTACAAAATATCTCGAGAAAAATGTATCGGAATTAAAATTTTTATTTAGGAGAAACAACAAGGATGCAGCAAAAGAAAAAAACAAAAGCAACATTAAAACACTGATTTTGGTAGAAAATTTTAAAATTTTTTGGATGTTCTTCATTGCAACCTTCCAAATATCAAATTAGATTCTATGATTCCAGCCAAAGAATATAATAAGCAGAGCGCGATAATGAACAAAAATGAAATTATCAACATTTTTTTAGTCGATAAATTTCTTTTGACCTTGCTGTAAGGTAAGTAAGTTCCCAAGAAACAAGTCGATAAAACTCCTATTGTTTCTAAAAATATAAACACGCAAGGTAAAAAGTTTTGATTTTGCCTCAAAGCGCTCCCTAAAATAAACCCTGAACCCGGTAAAAATAGCAGTCCAGATAAGCTAAGTGTAAAAATACTCAAAATATAGAAAAACAGAGATAATATAAAATTATTAAGAGAGAGTTTCAGCGCTGTTTGTGTGGAATCTGACGAAATAAATTCAAAATACCTAGAAGATAAAATTAATTTATCAGCATCAAAATTTTGGTCTTCTAGAAGATTATCAAACGAACCCAAATATCCTATAGTAAAAAAAGAAATTCCCAAAATGACCTGCAAAGAATAACTGACAACGAACCAATTGTTAAGGAAGTTTTTAAGCTTAAATTTCATGCGCTGTTTTATCTTCGCTAATGGTGCTTATTCTTTCATCGATTGGTATAATGCCCAGAAGACGCCTTATAATTTTACAAAAAACACTCTTATTCTCTTTTCGCTTCATATCTTTTAAAACATCTAAACAACTTTCTTTGCCCACAGTTTTTGCGGCATAAAGATCGGCAAACCTTTCTGAATTTTTGTAAATAATTCTCCCAAAAATTAGATAATAGACTGCATAAGACGCAAGCGGGAAAAATGCCAAGTACGCCATCTCGAATTCGTATAACATGCCCGTAATTATCAAAAGATAAAACGGCGTAAAGAAATACCTAAAGACGAAAAAAATCTTTGAGATTTTGTCTTTTAAATGCCCTATTTCATGGGCTAAAACATATTTTGCAAAACTATCTTGATTAAAGATATCTTCCGAGATTAAGGCGGTATCCATAAGTGGAAAACTAATTCCTTGAAACTTAGTTTTTAATCTATTGGAAATAGTAGCGAAAACATTAATTTTTACGCCGTTCTCGATTTTAATGTTTACGCTAGAAAAAAGACAACACAGAAAATCCCTTAGAGCCGCAAGTGTTACCGCTACAAACAAAACAAAGTACTGTCTAAGCCCTTGCTCGCGAAACCAAAATATCAACCAAACGCCGAGGGGGACAAAAAGAACAAGAAGGATAAAATCTAAAAATCTATGGATGACTCTAACTTTACCTTGAGACCACGTTAATTTAATTTTACCGAACTCGTTTTTATTGGCGTTTATTCTATTTTCTGAAAAAAAACTTGTAAAAAAACTTATTTGAGAGCAAAAAATCGAAAAATAAATAGATTGAGCCGGACTTAAAGTCCTTGAATACGAAAAATTTTCACTAGACTGAGCTTTTGGAGTTAAAAAAATCGGAAATTTCCCCAATATTAAACACGCAAAGCCCACAATCATTATGGTGAACATGACAACGCCTGCAACTCCAGTCACATTCAGTAAATAAGAAGTTGAAGATAAAAATGTGAAAACCATAGTCGAAAATAGCACCACGAGGCTTAAATGAGCTGAGGAAAATTCCCTTTTTGTATTTTTATGCGAGTCCAGTGATACCACCACCTATGAGAAAAATTTCCCATGTACTCAGACATGCGATCACGGCCAAAACACTTTCTCCTTCTGCTATAAGAGCAACCGTTGCGCGAAAAGTTGGATTAGCGGCGAGTCCACCAAAAGACGATCCTATGGACAAAAGAGCCTTTCCGACATCCCCACTATTGTCATTTAACGCATCAACAAAAGCCCAAACTGCCGCACATATTTGCTTATTACTTCTTGATATCAGTGAGGCGTCGATTATCTGCGTATCAGAGCCAAACTTTAGTTTGTTTTTAAAATTCCTTGTGTGATTTATACAGCTTACACTGTCAAAAGATAATAAGCACGACAACAAAAGCGCTAGAGTTCCAAGTGCCAAGTTTTTTCTGGAAATTTTTACCTCCTTAATTTTAGACAAAAAACACCGCCCTCCCTTTTTGACTCTAAATACCCGGTCAAACACTCCGCGTGCAAGTTTTAAAAATTTTTAAAATCCGTATTTTAAATTTAAACACATACTAAATTTAAAACTTTAAAAATCAAACAAGACAACATTGTGGTGCTCATTCCTTTTTAAAAATTTTTGTACTCGCGTTAAAAAAGTTTTGAATGGTGGGAGATGATGGATTCGAACCATCGAAGTCTAAGACAACTGATTTACAGTCAGCCCCCTTTGGCCACTCGGGAAATCTCCCAAATCTGGAGCTGGTGGACGGACTTGAACCCCCGACCTGCTGATTACAAATCAGCTGCTCTACCTAACTGAGCTACACCAGCGATGAACACTCGAAAGTGCAAACTTTAAGTTCGTAAGGTCTGCTCCGTCCCCAACAACCTTATCGAATGCTAGCGTACCACTAACTGCTGGTTTGTGTCAAGTGATTCACTATAAAAAATTTTATCACACATGCAATTTATTTGCAATAACTGTGCCTTGAGTGATTTTTCATTAAAAAACTTTAAAATGTCTTTTAATAGAGTAATAGGGATTTTATGAGAATATTTTCAAGTGGGCAATGCCAAACATTTTAAGTTTTAATTAACATAAAAATCCGTGGTAGCATAGCGACTGGGCGGGGGAGGAGCTGTGCTAGATCAGTTGTGGCCTTCGTCGAGGATTATGAAAGCTAAACACGACAGCTTAATGCTCGGGATATGAGTTTTGTTGTTTTGACTGGAGGTGTTTGACAATGAGCCACGTTCACTATGAATTTATTTTAAGGCCGCTGCCTTACGAATACGATTTTTTGGAGTTCGTCATCGGAGCGCAGACTGTACAGCTGCATCACGATAAACACAACAAGGGACCTATTGCAATAATTTAAATTCTGTGCTCAAAAGTCAGACCAAACTTTAAAAGCAGGGCCTTGAAGAGCTCCTCGTGAACTGCCATAAGTTTAATTTAGACGTTGATGTGCAAATTAAAAATAACGCTGGAGGAGTTTACAATCACAATCTTTGGCCAACCAATCCACGTCTTTGGAGCTGGGACTGGACCCTATACTTGTGCTGAATGTGTGGTAATATGCGTATTATCTTGACCACCAAAACAGGCGGGTTGACTGTATTGACGCTTGGTTTACTGTTGTGGATAGTCCGCACCCGCCACCGATTTTTCCCCCACGAGTATCATGGCTAGTGGCGCTCCTTGAAAATCTAAAAAATAAGAGAATAATTGTCTTTCAAAACAGGCGGGTTGACTGTATTGACGCTTGGTTTACTGTTGTGGATAGTCCGCACCCGCCACCGATTCTTCCCCCACGAGTATCATGGCTAGTGGCGTTCCTTGAAAATCTAAAAAATAAGAGAATAATTTTCTTTATAAAAGAAATTGAAATCTTAAAGTTAGAAATTTCTGATTATAAAAAAATAAGGCTCCTATTAATCGTGCTTTGGTGAGCGCTCAGCAAAGTGCTAAGAGCTTGATTGACAAAACAAGGCGCGCGAAGGTGATGCTATCCGAGGCTGCCCCCCTAAAGGGGCTTTACGGTACGCTTCTAAAAGTTCGTAAAACGCCTGAATTTTCTCTTTTTTATGTTTTTAATCTCATCATATTTCATGATTAAATTGTAACACATTTTGGGGTTTGAAAGAAGTCTATTATAAAGAGAGGCGATTGTCTAATTTACGTTCATTATTATGGGTAGGACCATTGGATTTCGCTTGGTACTTTTATGGAAAAATTTCGACAAATCATCTCGTAATTTTGCTTTTAAAGCCCCGCGTTCTCTCATGCCGCGATTAGCAAAAGAATCAAATATTTCTGAGGCTTTTGCTTTTGCGTTGTTCATGAGAGTTTCAGATTCTCTCACGAAGACAAATCCTCTGGAAAAAATCTCGGGGCCCGAGACTAAATATCCTCTAGAACTCATGGCAGCAACTATAACTATCAGACCGTTCTCCGCCAGATGTCTACGCTCCTTGAGCACTAGATTGCCCACATCTCCAACGCCAGAGCCATCCACGAACACTTTGCCAGTTGGCACAGTACCCGTTTGTTTTAAGTGATCCTCGCTTATTTCAACGAGAGAACCTACATCTCCTACAAAAATCCGAGATTCGGGAATTCCCATAGATTTTGCAAGGTTGGCGTGTCGGTGCAGATGTTTTTGTTCGCCGTGAACGGGTATAAAGTACTTTGGCCTTACGAGCCCCTGAATGATTTTTAATTCCTCTTGACAGGCGTGCCCGGAAACATGAACCTCGTACATAGATTCGTAGACAACGTGACAGCCAAGTTTTATTAAATCGTTTATTACGGAGCCTATTGTTTTTTCGTTACCCGGGATGGGATTTGCAGAAATAATGATAAAATCCTCAGGGCCTACTTCTACTTTTCTGTGATCAGAAGATGCCATTCTCGCTAATGCAGACATGGGTTCGCCTTGGCTTCCGGTGGTGATTAAGACGAGTTTATCTTTTGGGTACTGTCTTAAAAGATCTATGTCTATAATTACCCCTTTTGGAATATTTAGGTAACCAAGCTCCTCTGCGATGGTCATATAATTTATTATGCTTCTTCCCGAAAAAGCGACCTTTCTACCATAGCGTGCCGCGCATTTGATGATTTGGAGCAATCTGCTGATATTAGAAGCAAATGAGGCGATTATGATTCTTTTGTTTTTTGCCTCATTAAATAGATTCTCAAAAGAAGCCATTACTTTTTGCTCTGTCATCGTGTAGCCGGGTCTCTCTACATTGGTGGAATCGGCAAAAAGCGCGAGAACCCCGTCTTGACCAAGTTTAGAAAACCTTCCCAAATCTATCATCGGTTCATTCAAAGGTGTGCAATCTATTTTAAAGTCGCCCGTGTGAACCAAAATGCCGGCGGGGGAAAAAATTGCGCATCCGGCCGCATCCGGGATAGAGTGATTGACGTGTATGAGCTCAACGCTCATGCAGCCAAGATTTATCTTGTCTCCGGTCTTCACTGTGTTGAGTTTTGCCTTTTTTAGCAGGCCGAATTCTTTGAGCTTTGCTCCAATCAAAGCTATTGTCAATCTTGTTCCGTAAATTGGCACGTTAATATGAGAGAGCAAGTAGGGTATTGAGCCTATATGATCTTCGTGACCGTGAGTTATCACTATACCTTTGATCTTATCTTTGTTTTTTTCAACGTAAGAAAAATCCGGTATTACCAGGTCAACACCCAACATTTCTTCATCGGGAAAGGCCATTCCACAATCGAGTAAAAACATATCATCTTTGCACTCGAACGCGGTGATATTCTTGCCTATTTCATTCAATCCGCCCAAAAAAGCTACCTTAATCGACGGCTTTTTATTGTTTTTTCCCGAGAAATTTTCACCGCTGCGACTTGTACCAGTAAAACCTCTGGAACCCGCTTGGGTATTCCTTCTGGTGGTCGTTGCTCTGGGTTTTTGTTCTTTTTTAGTTCTTTCTGTTTTGCCCAGAGCTCTTGGCGCCTTGCGCGCGCCAAACGGCAAAGACGTCCTACTAGAAAACGATGCCCCAGAACTGCTATTCGCAGGCACACTGTCACCACCCAAAGAGTTATCCCTGGGAACCTTATTAAAATCTGTTGACACTAAATTACCCCCATTTGTTGCTCGAAAGCTAGTATTTTTATACATTTGTGATTTTTATTGTTAAATTTTACAGCGTGTATTGTTTTGTGTAAAATTTTATAAAAATACAAAAATAATCTCTTAATTTTTAACAAAATCTTGCAATGTTCCTCATGGAATTTTTAAAAGCTTAAAATAGAATTCATGTTTCTATCACCAAACGGCTTAAATTTTTTTATTAAAATCTAAAAAACTTTTATTTTCGACGAAGTAAACCGCGCCGGAAGCCAAGGTAATAATCGTTACACACCAGATTCCTAAATTTAAAAAAAGATCAAAAGCAACTTCAAAATGCTTTATAAAAAGCACACAAAGAGCAAAAGTAATTTGAACAAGTGTTTTTATTTTGCCCCACAAATTTGCAGATATTACCATCTTTTTATGAATGGCCATTAGCCTTAGAGATGTTACTACAAATTCGCGGGACAAAATAATAATGACAGGTACACAGCTTATCATCTTGAGCTCCACAAAACACAAAAACGCCGACATGATTAAAATTTTATCTGCAAGAGGATCTGCAAACTTTCCAAAATTTGTAATTTGCGAGTACTTTCTTGCAAGTGCACCGTCTAGGTGATCGGTGGCTGAAGCCGCGGAAAAAACCACGCTCGCCCAAAGAAAATTGCAAGGAATCCCGCTACTCAGCGTTAGCCAAACAAAAATGGGAACAAAAAGAATTCTTAAAACCGTTAGTTTATTCGGTGTGTTCATCCACGGACCTCTAAAAATTTTAAACTTTCTAGGATAAAAAATTTGCTGCACTTTGAGCTTTAAAATCCCCATATAACGTACTGTGATCGCTCGGGATTTACCTTTGCGCAAAAATTTTTAAAAGCACATCTTTTAATGCGAGGCTGCAACGTCTTGGATTTTTCTGGCCGGGATTTTTAAATTCTTTCTTAAAACATCGGTGAAACCAATTGGCGTATCTTGATTTTTTGCATAACATTGATTGACGTGTTTTGAATTTTTTGCTAAATGCAACCACAATGAAGCCAATTCGCAAATTCTTTCTCAGATGCGGCCAATCAGAATCACTTCGACTAGTGTGTTTTTAGTTCCCTCCCAAATGCAGTCGCAGCAATGTCGATTGATGTGCTTTTTTGGATTTTTACCAGACGTGCGGACCCGTGCCTGTTCACAAAAACCAAAAATCCTTCGCAATAACGCGGCGCACCCCAACGACATTTTGAGCTTTTTATGCGTCTGCTCACAAATTTTAAAAATCTTCTGAAATAGCGTCGGTAGCATCTTGAATTTCTTCCCAGGTATAGCCACGTCTACTCACGAAATTGAGAGCGCGCCCTAAAACCTTTTTATCCTTGCGAAAAGCGGCAAACTTAGACTCTAAGATATTTGTAATCTCTTTGGTAGAATCTCTATCTGCAAATTCCGACATACAAGATATGACCAAATCTTCGCTTACACCCTTTTTGATTAACTCAGATTTAATTTTAGAGTTTGAAAATCCCTTTTTTTCAGCAAGTTCGGTGGCATATCTTTTAGAAAGCTCAAGATCGTTCACAATGCCCAATTCTTCCAAGCGAGAGAGAACCTTAGAAGAAACGCTTTCCCCATATTCTTTTTTTAATTCACAAAGCAAACCTGCCTTAAAATAGGCTCTAAACGATAACATTGCCAGCGCCTTTTGCTTAGCCTTTGAGATTGCAATCTCGTTATTATTGCCCCGATGAGATTTTGCACCTGTAGCTTCCATGAGGGTCGTCCTCCTTGATAAGCAACGAAATCGAAACACGATGCGGGGGTGACGATTACCGAAGCCTATGTTGGTATTGTATATCTTAGATCAATCAAAATCAATACACTTGCCAAATAAATTAGATTTCCAGATAAAATTTTCCTTTTTGGTGCGCCGGGGGGGAGTCGAGCGTTTTTATATCTTATGCGCAGAGCAGAACCATTTATTCTTACTAATGATTCTAAATTTTTTATAACGAAAATTCAAATTTTTCTAAAATAAAAACCCGAAGATTAAATCAGCTCTTTATAGTGCAATTTTTGGACTGTATAGCATGGAATTCAAAAATTTTAAATCAATTGTCACAATTTGATTTCCAGATAAAACTGTCATTTCGAGGGAGAGAACTCCGTGCGCTTTCAATTTAACTTGGGGCTGGCCTTGCTAGAACAAAAACTTCATAATTAGAACAAAATTAAGCCAATTGTCACAATCTAGCTTCCCAGTTTTGGGAGAAAAATTTTGGAGGCCCTCTTAAACATTAGCCTTCACAATCTGATTTTTAGTTTTAAGAAAACCCCGTGTGCCTTCTTGAATTAAAATTAGAATCAAATATTAGCAACTACAAGTTGTCTTTGTTGGCTTTATGAAGAAAAACTTCGCGCATTTTCAATTAAATTCGCCGCCTCATATAGCCTGAATTGTCAAAAAATAACCTATCTTCTTAAGATCAAATCAATTGCTGCAATCTAACTTTCTGGCTTTGGAACTGAACTATAGCCATTCCGATTCAAAACAAACCACAGGTAAAATACAAGGATGGCATGCTCGAAAGACACAAGAGAAATGGTGATCTCATACCTAGCGAAAAGACACGCTCAAGGAAATACCTAAAGAACTTGGCGTTTTGTTTTAAATCGGAATATAGCTATAGTTGCCACAACTTAGCCTTCTAGTTTTAGGAGAAAAATTTTGTGTATCTTCAAATCAAATTAGTCATCGCAATTTAGTTTTTGACTTTATACGCTTTTTAGGTTAAGACGAAATCAAACTATCTGCCGCTTTAGGAGAAAAACTTCGTGCGCTCTCTTAAATAACGCTCGAATTTTTCTTTATAGCCGTTGATAATAAGCTCATCGGGAAATCCAATTTCTTTTAGCATTTCTAAAGCAACTTCAACGTGTCCCACTTGAGAGGCAAAATGAGCATCAGAATTTACTATAATATAAACTCCATATTTTTTGCAAATTAGTGCGATTTTCTTGCAGTTTTCTATGGCATTTTTTCTAACTCTGAATGACGCGTTATTTATTTCAACTAGTTTTCCGTTGTGAGCAAACTCTGGAATAACTCTGTCATAGTCATACTTGTATCGCTCCTCGCCACTGTGTCCTATAACGTTAACGAAAGGATTTTTTGCAACGCCGAGCCAAGCATTTGTGCAGGCGTCTATGTCGTTTATCGGCTTTAAGGTTTCGCTGTGCATGGATGCAACAACCCAATCAAGTCTAGAAAAAACTAAATTTGACGCGTCCAAATTGCCGTCGTAATCCCAAACATTTGCCTCCATACCCTTTAAAACATAAACTCCATCTACAATCTTGGGTACAACAAAGAGATTTTCAAAATACCAGTCACCGGGAGAATTCGGTGTAGTCCTGCCATGGTCAGTTATGGCCACAGCCCAGAGTTTTTGTTTTGCGGCGGCTGTTATTATCTCAAGAACCGACGAATAGGCGTGCCCCGACGCAATTGTATGACAGTGTGTATCAGCTATAACTTTCATATAATTTTCCCTTTCTTATTGGAGTGTGACACATAAAGTTAAACCAAGCAAGGTGCATTTTAAAGCATTCACCTTAGAATAGCTTAGCATATTTAAGATAAATAATCAGCTGGTGACTGGAAAAATCGCGCCAAAATTTAACATAGCATTTGGGTAACGATTAAAAAATGTGTGTCAAAGCCTAAAATGATAGCAATACGAAAATACTTGTTGTTAAGAAGAATTTTAGGACACTGCAAACTTGCATGTACCTAAAAATATACAAATAGACAATGCAAAGTATTCAAACAAAACTATATACCTCTCTAAACTAAAACTACGGTTTTTAAAAAAATATGGAAATTGTCATTAATACATGATTTTATAGTATGGGAAATATTCCCTGAGTCTTGCTTGGAAAAATTTTGGATATCGTTTTTAAACTTCTTGGCCGAACTAAAAAATACGTTATCTCTGGCATTTTCATTCATTACTTTCTACAGTTACTCAATTGAATTTAGATTTAGGCTGTGTGGCGGTAAATGATGTAGTACCATGTCGTTTTTAGTGGCAAATTCTCGGGTATTTACTTTTGCTGTATAGGCCCCTGATCCAAGATGATATGAATTTTAGGTGCCTTCGGATAGCAAGTTTTCAAAAATTTAAAATAATCAATCATGTTTTCACTGTTGGTTATTTTGTAAACTTTAATGTCAACCTGCATTTTTTATAAATTTATCGCGCCAACAATGTTCATGCGCGTTCTTGCCCCCGTAGTTTCGATAGTTTTGTCAGACTTTCTTTTAATCCAGCCATGAATAATTTTTTGAGATAAATTTTTAGTTCTTTAAGATGAGCAATTAATTCTTTGGTTTGCTCGATTAGAAAGCTTACTTTTTGATCCGCCGGTTTGAATCTTTATTTTTTACTTTCCATATATTCATTAACATGCCTATTTACTGTATCTTCGTCAAGAAGCAGCGTTTTAGCTACTTTTCTGTAGACTCAAAACCATCCGTCAGCCAACAACACGGCTTCGATTCTATTGGCTACACGTCGCTTCAACTCTTTACAGTGCATCGTCTTTGAA
>JAIRSI010000071.1 GCA_031255515.1 Oscillospiraceae bacterium
CAGTATAAAGGCGACTACTGAAGAAAATTGCGGGTCAAGCGGCAAGGGTGAATCAGCCAGTGCACATGCGGTGTGTTTAGTCTGTGAATAAAAAAGAGTGAACCCAAAATGCAAATTAAAATAAATAGCAAAATAGATAGCACTTTAATTTTGCAAGAACCTAAAAATTCTCCTTCGGTATAAAGGCGACTACTGAAGAAAATTGCAGGTCAAGCGGCAAGGGTGAATCAGCCAGTGCACATGCGGTGTGTTTAGTCTGTGAATAAAAAAGTAAGATAGATAACAAAAGTCCAATATAAAATAAAGGCGACTACTGCGGCAAGGGTGAATCAGCCAGTGCACATGCGGTGTGTTTAGTCTGTGAATAAAAAAGAGTGAACCCAAAATGCAAATTAAGATAAATAGCAAAATTTTAATGGCTTCATTAGTTTTATTTGGCAAATGAACAGTGTAACCGCACCCCTCTTTGTCGCTATTTATTTTTACTATAAAAGCTCTAAGTCCATTTTTTTAAGAATTTCCTTGGCCTATGCCGCGCGTTGTGGACTGGCTGATTCACCCTTGCCGCTTGACCCGCAATTTTCTTCAGTAGTCGCCTTTATACTGATAGACTCTTTTGGTATTTTGCAAATTCTGCTTATATTATCTCTCATTTTATCAATATAAGGAGAAATTTTAGGTTCTTGTAAAATTAAAGTGCTATCTATGTTGTTTATTTTATGGCCTTTCAGTTTGATTATCTGACAAGTTTGTCTTAGAAGCTCAGTGCTGCTTATATTCGCAAATTTAGGATCTTTATCGCTAAATATTTTACCGATATCTCCCATGGAAACACTCCCCAGCAGAGCATCAATTATGGCATGAATAAGAACATCTGCGTCAGAATGGCCCGTTAAGCCTTTGACATAGGGTATATTTACGCCGCCGATTATTAATTTTCTCCCTTCAACCAACCGATGCAAATCGTAACCGTGGCCAACTCTCATACGGCGCTCCTTTTTTCTAGCATTTAAAGCAGCTTCTGCTAAAATCAAATCCTCAGGAAAAGTCACTTTAAAATTTGCCTCTTGTGTCTGGCATAAAGAAACTTTTTCTCCAATACTCTCTATTAATTGACAATCATCAGTATATTTCTTATTTTTTTTCAATGCATTATCTCTGGCGCGCATATACAAACTCCTCTTAAAAACTTGGGGAGTCTGAATACTAAAAAGCTTCTCTCTGTCGACGGTTTCTTTCACAAAACCCTCTTTATCTGCTCTTTTTACTGTGTCTTTAACCGAAGCACATAAAGTAACAGCGTCGTAAAACTCCGAAAACTCTAGAATTTTCCTGAGCATACGATCAGTAACAAGAGGTCTTGCTGCATCGTGAATAATGAGGTTTGTATCTTTTAGAGCAAAATTAATGCCAATAAAAACAGAATCTTGCCGCTCTTCTCCCCCACTCACTACCGCCTTTAACTTAGTTATTTTAAATTTTTTTACTAAATTAATTATTGCAGCTTTATCGCTACTTTTAGCAACGACTAAAATTTCCTTCACATTTTCACACCTCTGGAACACTTGAAGCGAATATGATATGATGGGCCGTGAATTTAGATTTAATAGGGGCTTTCTTACTTTTTTATTCATCCTTGAAGATTCACCCGCAGCAACAATTATTGCAGAAAATTTTTTTTTTCGCCTTGCATAGTTATTTCCTTTTTAAATTATAAATTTTTAAGATACAAAAGCGCAAATCACGAGATAAGAGTAGATTGGTGCCAATTGCGGCGTAAAATTAATAAAGAACACCATTCATTAAAGAGGAGAGAGAATATGGTAGAGAGTCTGGTTAATTATTTTCAGCTTTCTTGTTCGCCAGTTGTAATCGTATTTTTGATATCCATGCTTCCGATTTTAGAGCTAAGAGGAGGGCTGATAGCGGCATTCTTATTAAAACTCGATTGGCAAACAGCGCTGTTTGCTTCGTTTATCGGAAGTATGGTGCCTATCCCTTTTATTTTACTTTTTATAAAAAAAATTTTCTTACTTATGAAAAAGACAAAATTTAAAAAAATTGCTGAAAAATTAGAATTTAAAGCGAATAAGAAAAGCGAAAGTATGTTAAAATACGAATATTGGGGACTCATGATCTTTGTGGCGATACCGCTCCCAGGCACCGGCGCCTGGACAGGTGCATTAATTGCAGCGCTTCTAAATATGAAGCCAATAAAAGCCATGATTTTTGTGTCACTTGGCAGCTTCATAGCCGGAATTCTTATAATGCTCGCGTCCTACGGAACATTTGGGCTTATTTTTAGTTAATTTCGTAAACTAGCAAGACTTCCTTCCTCATTGCCTGTTGCTCTTACTGCTTTAATTTCACCTTTTGGGCTTTCTTTGCGGCGTCCTTGCCGCGCGGGGCTCTCTCGGGTGGTGGGCCCCTCTTGGATAGGATAATACCGTTCATTTCTCAAACTTTTGCTTTTACCACCAGAACTCCCTCTTGCAGATTACGATTTCGCGGTTTTAGAGTAGCATTGCACGCCCAGAGCCTCTATAAATGACCGTCTGTAAACTCTCTAGTCTTATAGCAACATCGTGCATTTTAACCCTTTATTGCTATAACTCTCGGCACTAAAACCGGGCGAATATACAATTTTAGGCGCCAGAAAAGCTAATTACGGATGCCGTGTGAGCCTTCTTTTATTAGACATTTTGTATTTCAGAATCAGAAAAACCGGAGTTCACTAGCCTCACCAAATCTTCAACCGCGTCGTGTTCATCACTGCCGTCGGCTATAATTCTGATTTTGCTCCCACCTAAAATTCCCAAGGACAAAACGCCTAAAAGACTCTTGGCATTCATTCGATTTTTTTCTTTTTCAACCCAGATAGATGAATTGTATTCGTTAGCCCTTTGTATAAAATATGTGGCGGGGCGAGCATGCAATCCAACTTGATTTTCAACGACTACATCTTTTTTATACATACCAAAAACACCTCTCATTTTGCAGTAAAATCAAACATCGACGAATTAATGTTACCAGTAGTTGCCACAAAGGTCAACTTTAATTTTTTGTAATTAGCAAAATTTTAGAACTCAAAACCCATCAAAGATGCAAGAGAAATGCTACTTTCATACCTGGCGAAAAAAGACCACATTCAAAGGAAGCGCCTCAAAGAGCTTGGCATCTGTTTTAAATCGGAATAGTTATGTTACCGCTTACCGGACACGGGACGAATTTTTAGTTTTGTCATCTTTAGCAGCTACAGAGGCAAGTAAAGATGACTGGAACCAGCCGCGGTACTGATCCGCCCCTTCTAAGCAAAGATCTTAAGGCCAGTCCAGTCGCGCCTCATTTCACTCTTGCAAACCGCGGCGTGAGGGCACTCCCGAATCAAACCAAACGTCCATTGTATCGCTTTCTTTTTCGAATTTACCACACCCGCACTCTTTGCACTTAAATCTAGATCCTAAAAATTCTCTCGCATCTTTTTCAAACCAAGAATCAGATCCAAATTCGCCAAAAATTTTTGCAACAGTCTCCATCGCTTCCTTCTCTATCAGGGGTTTAGAGCAATTTTTACAAAAAAAATACAGGAATAGGGACACCCCCACTTCCTCTGTCTAGATATACACCAATCTTTGCGATCTTTCCCCATAGTTCTCATCCGATCTTTCCTCCAAGAAGGAATAAAATCTATGCTTTCAATCTCTTTTAACACTTTTTCTTTAAAATTATTAACAGAACAAAACCATTGATTTGTCGAGCGAAAAATGACCTGATCTTTGCATCTCCAAC
>JAIRSI010000025.1 GCA_031255515.1 Oscillospiraceae bacterium
AAAGGAGCTACCACAATCTATTCAAACGAAAACATCAAATAACATGCTCAAACGAAAATGTCGCCCCGAGCTGGTGTCAAAACTAATTACCTTTTTGCTCTTTTAAAAAGATCCAATACAAAGGAGCTACCACAATCTATTCAAACGAAAACATCAAATAACATGCTCAAACGAAAATGTCGCCCCGAGCTGGTGTCAAAACTAATTACCTTTTTGCTCTTTTAAAAAGATCCAATATAAAGGAGCTACCACAATCTATTCAAACGAAAACATCAAATAACATGCTCAAATTAAACACGAAAATGTCGCCCCGCGCTGGTGTCAAAACTAATTACCTTTTTGCTCTTTTTAAAGATCTATAATATTCAGCTGGCATCGTAATTTCTAGGCGCTTTCCGGTGCCGTCCACCACACAATCAAGGGGACTGTCGGCAACTCTAACGGGCATGCTAGTCTCCTCAGAAACAAGAGAATCAAGCCCCCTGAGCAAAGCCCCTCCTCCGGTCAAAACAATGCCGTGATCTATTATATCAGCTGATAATTCAGGTGGAGTACATTCCAACGTGTTCTTTATGGCATCTACAATTATCACCAAAGGATCCCTTAAAGCCTCTCTTATTTCAGGCGCAGTTATTACCACATGCTTTGGCAATCCATCCAAAAGATTGCGACCTTTTATTTCTACGGAACCTTCATCGTCTTCGATGGAAAAAGCGGAACCTATCTGTATTTTTATGTTCTCGGCCGTTCTTTCTCCGATGAGCAAATTGTACTTTTTCTTTATATAAGCTATAATCGCCTCGTCTAATTTGTCTCCCGCTACACGTACAGAACAAGCAGAAACTATATCTCCGAGGGAAATAACCGCCACCTCAGACGTACCTCCCCCTATGTCCACTACCATACTTCCGGTGGGCTCCGCAACAGGCAGGCCCGCCCCTATCGCCGCAGCCATAGGTTCCTCGATGAGCTCTACTTCTTTAGCTCCCGCCTGACGCGCCGCGTCTTCTACAGCGCGACGTTCGACCTCTGTTACTCCAGAGGGGATACAAACCACAAGCCTCGGCCTTATACTGAACAGGAGTGGCTGCTTCGAAGCCCTTCGTATGAAGTGCTTGAGCATAGTGGCCGTGACATCAAAATCGGCTATAACTCCATCCTTGAGTGGCCTCACAGCCACTATGGATCCGGGAGTCCTTCCTATCATATCTTTTGCCTGAGAGCCAACGGCCAGCACAGTATCAGTTCTAACATCAACCGCAACAACAGACGGCTCTCGCATGACAATACCTTTATGGCGAACAAAAACTAATGTATTAGCAGTTCCAAGATCAATGCCAATGTCTCTCGAGAACATTTTTTTACCTCCAAAACCCATATCTTTTATCTTGATCTCCCTTCCAAATTAACTAAAAAAAGCTAGTTTTGAAGGACTTGTCTCGCGATGTGAAAGCACGTGCCGCGCGTAAAAACGACAAACTTTTGAAAGCTTGTGATGCAATAACGCTTGCCCAACTAAAAATAACTTCATAAAACTCTACAAACTCCTCATACCAACAACAAGTAAATACCCACCTTTACACAGTATAATACAGAATATCAAAATTCGCAAACTAATACTTCAAAAATTTTTAAAAAACTACCTTCCAGTCGACCCGAAAGCACCCTCGGATCTCTCGGTGTCGTTTAAAAAATTAACTTCTTTAAAGGAAGCAGGGGAAAACGGCAAAACAATAAGCTGGGCTATTCTGTCGCCTGATTTTATAGTGTAATTCTCATTCGAATCGTTTTTAAGAGCGACAAAAATTTCTCCCCTGTAATCACTATCTATAACGCCCACGCAGTTGCAAAGCGAAATGCCATGCTTCACGGAGAGTCCACTTCTTGGAAAAATCAAACCAACATATCCCTCGGGTATGCAGACTGCAATTCCGCAGGGAATTAACTTTTTTTCGCGAGATTCTAAACAAATCTCGCCTTCAACACATGCGTGCAAATCCCAGCCTGCCGCGCCTGTAGAAGCCCTAGAAGGAATAAGCGCAGAACGTCTTTTTCTAACGACTGGTACATGATTCAATAGCATATTAAAATTCACCCTTCACAATTAAACATCATTATGATTTGTCTAAAACACTGTTCAAAGTCACGCTCACACTTTATTTGCCACTCAAAATTATATCAAGCTCGCCTGATTAAACATCAATATAATTCGCTCAAACACCGCCCCGAAATCACGCTGCATCATTGTCTTTTCAAAATCACATTAAATTTCCTTAATTATTTTCTAAATTGGCACTTTTAACATTGTGCCAGCCTCACTCCTTTGACTAAAATAAACGCCCATCACCGCGCTTCGCCGGGGCTATTTGCCCTTAATTCTTTCAGTTTAGTTCTCAGCTCTTTTACCTCCGATCTTAGGCTGATAACCTCTTTATCTTTACGCTCTATTTGCGATCTGAAACCCGCTATATCATCAAGATAATTTTTAATTTGCGCCCGGAGATTATCGGAGCTCACAGAAGCCTTTTTCGCCGCATCACAGTACTCAAGAGCCGTAAGAGTGGCCGCCATAGTGGCTGAAATTTTCTCATTGCCATTTAAAGTTCTTATCATGTTCTGATTTACTTCTTCGGCGACTCTCTTTACGTATTCCTCTTCTTCCTCTGAAGAAATTGTGTAATTGATACCACCAATATTCAAAGTTAATCTAACTCTCGCCATATTAAAAATAAACCCCCCTATAAAACTAAAAATAACCTAAAAACTCGCAAATCACCCTGGCATTTTCAAAAAACGTCGCCAAAACAAAAACAAAAACAAAAACAAAAACAAAAACAAAAACAAAATCTCAGCTAACTTTATTATAGTACGTGTTGGATAAAGTGTAAATAAATTTTAATAAAAAAAATTATTTAAAATATCGCGCGGCGCTGGCATCTGCAATAAGTCGGGCACTTTTAAGCAAAATATACTTCATTCAGGAATTGACACAAAGATCAAACCTTGATAAACTAGGCCCATTGGCAAGTTTTCACAAATACTTTCGCAAAGATTTGAACGGGCGTGCAGATTTTTTAGATTGTTTTTCATTTGCTTCTTTAATAAAAAGTTTTGGGGGTGTTAATATCAGCATTAAGGAATTACAAATCAACGGTGCCATAAGAGACAAAGAACTTCGCATTATAGGTGATGACGGTTCTCAACTTGGGGTTATGTCGCTCGGCCAGGCTTTGGACCTGGCCTCTGATAAAAATCTTGATCTGGTTAAAATCGCTCCCGCTGCTTCTCCGCCCGTCTGTAAAATCATGGATTACGGTAAATACAGATTTGAACAATCTAAAAAAGGTAAAGAAGCTAAGAAAAAGCAATATGTTGTGGAGACAAAAGAAGTTCGTCTTTCTTGGAAGATTGACACACATGACTTCAATACTAAAGTTGACCATGCAAAAAAATTCCTGCAAAATGGCAACAAGATTAAAGTTTCTATTAAATTCAAAGGACGTCGTGAAATGAATCACCCTGAGATGGGGTATGCTGTTATGGAGAGATTCGCGCAAGCGTGCTCGGAGGTTTCAAGCGTTGAAAGACCTGCAAAACTAGACGGTCGCACCATGCTTATGTTTCTTACAAGCAAGAGCGCAAAGTCAGTCAAGCATAGCTCTCTCGGTCAAATTTCAAGCCACAGTTCACCTTAAGATTAGGGGTTTTGAAATCTTTAAAGCGTGCCCTTTGTGGTGGTCTTAAAGGAGTGTTAAATTTTAGCTAAAGGAGGGTTGCTAGTATGCCTAAAATTAAGTCCCATAGTGGAACGAAAAAGCGTTTTAAAATTTCCGGTGCAGGAAAATTTACACACGCTAAGGCCAATAAATCTCATATTCTTAACAAAAAGACTAGAAAAAGAAAAAGGACTCTTCGCCAAAAAGCGGTCGCAGACAAGACCAATTTTGTGGCCATAAGAAAATTATTGCCGTATGCATAAATTGTCCGGCTGAATGCTTTTTGAGATAAAATAAATGTATTGATGTTTTAGAAAAATATTAGGAGGATTTTTATGGCACGTATTAGCGGCGCGTTGGTGACGCGCAAAAGAAGAAAAAAAATTTTAAAAAGAGCTAAAGGATACTGGGGCGCCAAAAGCAAACACTTTAAAATGGCGAAACAGGCGGTTATGAAGTCTGGGAATTATGCCTTTATAGGTCGAAAACAGAGAAAGAGAGATTTTCGTAGACTTTGGATTACCAGAATTTCTGCCGCTTGTCGCAGCAATGGCACCACATATTCTATTTTTATGAATGGCCTGAAAAAAGCTGGTATCATCTTGAACAGAAAGGCGATTTCAGAAATTGCCATAGCAGATGAAGGTGCGTTTGAGAATCTTGTTAAAAAAGCGCTGGTTTAAAAATTTAAGGTTTGGAGCGCTTTGCATTCGGACTTTTAGCTGGCTGATAAGAGGTATTTAAAGTTTTTGGGGCTTGCCCCTTGCGTTAAAAATTTGAAGACTCAAAACTTTTTAGGTTTTGGCCAATTTAAAGTTCCAAATAGATAGAGCTTTTTCTGCGCAAGACGTTGCCCGCTGGGGATAGTTTTTGTTCGCTAGAGCATCATAAAGTCCTAAGCTAAAAAAGGGAAGTCTTTAGTTTGCACAAGGCACCACTCTTAGGACTTTTAGCTGGCTGATAAGAGGTATTTAAAGTTTTTGGGGCTTACCCCTTGCGTTAAAAATTTGAAGACTCAAAGCTTTTTAGGTTTTGGCCAATTTAAAGTTCCAAATAGATAGAGCTTTTTCTGCGCAAGACGTTGCCCGCTGGGGATAGTTTTTTGTTCGCTAGAGCAGCATAAAGTTCTAAGCTAAAAAGGGAAGTCTTTAGTTTGCGCGAGACGGCCACTTCCAAAGTGGGTCTTTTGTCCACTGGAACAACATAAGATAACTTCGAGATTACTAAAAAGTCTGATTTATAATCACATTCCCTATCAGAAAGGCTCGTGTCAGAGGTTGAAACGTCTTATTTTTAAGGTTTTTCTCTTTTGGTGATAGGAATTACAAGGCATTATTTTACACTTGGTGTAATTTTAAATATATATTCTAAAAAAGTACTTGAAAGTAAAATAGTTTTGTTGTAGAATGAGGTGGAGAGCAAACTGAGCAGTTGCGGACGCATCGCCGAAAGGTAGCGCCCGAGGAAAGTCCGAGCTCCACAGGGCAGGATAACGGCTAACGGCCGCCGGGGGTGACCCTAGGGAAAGTGCAACAGAAATATACCGCTGTGAATTTTTGCGGCAAGGGTGAAAAGGCGAGGTAAGAGCTCACCAGCGCGCAGGAGACTGCGCGGCTCTGCAAACCCTATCCGGAGCAACACCGAACCAAGACAATCGGCCCGATTATCGTCTTAAAAAGGTGGCACTGAGCTGCTGCGGCAACGCACGGCCAAGATAGATGACTGTTCACGACAGAACTCGGCTTACAGGTTTGGTCTTATTTATCTTGTACTACTTACAGCAAAACTTAAAGCTTGCAAATTAGAACTACTTGTTTTGTGCTGCCTGTGACAAAATTTAGCTTGCAAATTTAATCTTTCACAGAACTACTTGTTTTATCTTACGATATTCACAGCAAAACTTAAAGCTTGCAAATTTAATCTTTTGCGGAACTACTTGTTTCGCGCTGTTTATGACGGAGCTTAGTTTGCAGGTTTGTTCTTTTGCGAAATTATTTGTTTTACGAAGCGTTTTGTATTTTTAAAAAATGCAATTTGTGTGTCTAATTTCCTCAGATTTTCCGTTTTAAAAACTCTCAAAGAATGCACGAAGTTCATGCTTTATTTTTCGAATTTTTAAATCTTTAATTGTTGTAGTCTTTGTTCTAAAAATTTTAAGAAAAAGCGTAAAAATTAGTTTGAAAATTTAATTTTATTTCTCCTGGCGAAGCTGGGGTGTCTAGAATCCTCGTTTTAAAAGTTCTTACAAAAAAGCTTAAAAATTTATATCTTCTGGGACAAGTTTTTCTTACAAAGATTTTATTTTTTCGGCAAAATTAAATTTGTAGAACTCAAAGATGTCATAAGTATTTTTTAAATCTATGAGAATTTTTAAAACGAAGATCTGGGATTTTTAATTTTTTGTGGATTTTTAAGTTTTGTTTTACTTTTGAATTTTTTAAAAATCCACAAATTAAAAGACTTTAAATTTTATCTCATATTTTTACACCGTTTAAAATTTTACAAAATAAACCGCTGAATTTTGTTAAAAAACCGCAAATTAAAAGACCTTAAGTTTTATCTCATATTTTTACGCTGTTTAAAATTTTACAAAATAAACCCCAATTCATCTTTGTAAAATGCCTCAGATTTTCAAAAATTGTATCTAAAGACAAATTTTACCTTCCCAGCGTTTCTCTTTTTAAGTTTTAAAAAGTAATTTTGCAAATAACAAAAAAATTGCTAAGAGGTCCGTAAACACAGTATAATTTGCACTTGCGCGGCATAAATCTACTAAGTTAAGTTTATTTTTCTTTAAAAATGTTAAATTTTAGGCGCGTTTGGATAACAAAAATCTATCCTAAAATTAGTTTTATTCCGGCTAATTTAAAATTAGATGGGCAAAAGCTCAGGCTGAGTTTTTATTTTGCTTGCAGATTTTTAAGTGGGGTGATGGAAATATGATAACATTTTACAAAACAATCGACGGAAACATCATCCATATAAATGAATACGAGCCAGATTGCTGGGTAAGCTGTATATCTCCCAGCAACGAGGAAGCTACTCTTTTGACTGAAAAATTTGAAATAAGCACAGATTTTTTAAGAGCATCTCTTGACGAAGAAGAATCTCCACACATCGATTATGATCACAAAAATACCCTCATCATAATAGATATTCCCATTAGAAATTCAAAAAACGAAGGCATCGGATATAACACGATGCCACTTGGCGTAATCTTGACAAACGAAAATGTTGTCACCGTGTGTTTAAAGCAGAATGAGATTCTTGATGAAATTTCACGGGGCGTCGTCCGGGGCGTTTACACCGGTTTAAGGTCACATTTTGTCTTACATATAATGCTGCGTGTTGCCACAAAATTCCTGCAAAATTTAAAGCAGATAGACAAGATGAGTGATCAAATTGAAATAGAACTTAGAAGATCTATGAGGAACAAAGAGCTAATACAACTGCTGGAAGTAGAAAAATCGCTGGTGTTTTTCTCCGCTTCTTTAAAAGCAAACGAAGGCACTTTGGAAAAAATAATGAGAGGCAGAATTGTTAAGCTTTACGAAGAAGATAAGGAACTTTTAGAGGATGTTTTAATTGAAATAAAACAAGCCATAGAAATGTCGGGAATTTATTTAAACATTCTCTCCGGAACCATGGACGCTTTTGCTTCAGTAATTTCTAACAATTTAAATATAGTCATGAAAGTTTTAGCTTCGATAACTTTGCTTATGTCAATACCCACAGTAATATCTGGATTTTATGGAATGAATATGAGGCCAGATCTTCCATTTAGCAATGTGATGTGGTTTCCTTTTGTTCTTTCTGCTATCCTCATGGCGATTGCTGGGTTTATTCTTAAAAAATGCAATATGTTGTAGATAACAAGATTTACAAGATATTAAGCTAAAAATATCGATCGAATTAGTTCGTTTTTTGATGTTTTTAGAAGATTCTGCAGCGCTATCTATGGTGCCTTCGCGACCTTTGACGCTTGTAATATTATAGCTATTTTCTCTAAAAAACTGCAGCATAATACAAGAAAACAGCATATTCAAAAGACTAAGAGAAATGGTATTTTTATGACTGGCAAAAGGGGTGGCACTTGCAAAAAAATACCCAAGAAACTTGAACATTAAAATAAGCACTTAGCTTTTCTCCGATCATTTTGATAATTTAGCACCGGGAACTCTTGTCGCTTTGGAACGTATCGGGATTAGCTTTTAAAAAAGAGACCTTTTTACTTTGAACGTAATTGGAGAAAAGCACAAAAAAATT
>JAIRSI010000070.1 GCA_031255515.1 Oscillospiraceae bacterium
AATTGGATTTTGATGCAGCCACTGGCAAAGGCGCGATTAATACTGATTAATACTGAAGAGATGCACACAGGATGGCAGGTGTAGCTGCGAATGAATTGGATTTTGATGCAGCCACTGGCAAAGGCACGATTGACACGATTAGGGGATGCGTGTAAAATAAAATATGGTTAGCGATGACTAGATTTTGGTGTCATGGAGCGAACAATAGTACAGGATACTTTGGCGTTTGTTAGGAGTGTTCGCAGGAAAAATGAAAATACTAGCCATAGAAAGTTCTTGTGATGAAACAGCTGCCTCGGTTGTAGAAAATGGTAGGCAGATTTTATCTTCTGTCGTACACTCTCAGCTGCGGCAACACGAGCCCTACGGCGGGGTTGTTCCCGAAATTGCCTCAAGAATACACACCGAGAGCATAGTATCTGTTGTGCAAAAAGCTCTCGAGAGTTGCGGTGTGACTTTTGATACCCTGGATGCCGTAGCCGTTACTTACGGGCCCGGACTAATAGGTTCACTGCTGGTTGGACTTGGTGTTGCGAAGGGCCTGTCGTTTGCAACCGGATTGCCTCTTGTGCCCGTGCATCATTTGCGCTCTCATGTAGCGGCGAATTATGTGGCGTATCCTAACTTAGAGCCGCCATTTCTTTGCCTCGTGGTCTCCGGTGGGCACAGTAGCATAATAAGAGTTTTAGGTTACACCAAGTTTGAAGTTATAGGCAAGACTTGCGACGATGCGGTTGGCGAGGCATTTGACAAAGTGGCTAGAGTTTTGGGGCTGCCTTATCCCGGTGGAGTGAACCTTGATAGAATTTCTAAGACGGGCGATAAAACTAGTACTGTTTTTCCGAGTCCAAAGACTAAATCCTCTCCGTATGACTTTAGTTTTTCTGGTCTTAAAACCTTTGCGGTGAACGAGATTAATAAAAAAAAGCAAAAGGGAAGTAAAATCTCATTGCCCGACTTTGCTGCCTCTTTCTGCTATTCTGCCGTAAATCATCTCTTGACAAAATTTTTAGGTGCAGCTAATGAATTGCGGTGCAAAAAACTTGCTGTTGCCGGCGGAGTTTCTGCTAATTCTCTCTTAAGAAAAGAACTTAAACGAGAATGCGACAATAGAGGCATTGAGCTCTTTATTCCCCCCGTCGAGTTGTGTACAGACAATGCGGTAATGGTTGCTTCTCAGGGGTATTATGAATTTATTTCTAAAAATGTTGCCGCTCTTGATGTAGATGCACGTGCAAACATAGACATAGCGAGCCTTGTTTGAGTGCCAAAAATTTGTTTTCGCAGAATTGTGTTCCCCGGTGAGTGAGGCGATTGCACACGAAGCTATCCAGTTTAGTTCAAAATCCTGCCATGCTACTTCTAATGGGTATGTTTGTTTTTACAAAATCACGTCGATCCTCCTAAAGTGAGTATAGTGACGTCACACGAAGCTGTTTAATCTGGTTTAAAATTTTGTCATATTGACTCTCCTCTTTGGTTCAAAGCTGTCTGATTTAGTTCAAAATCTTGCTGTACTGCTTCCAAGTGAGTATGGTGGGTGTGCTGCTGGAAGGTCTGATCTGGCCTTAAAAAATCTTCATAGTGACGGCACACGAAGCTGTTTAATCTGGTTTAAAATTTTGTCATATTGACTCTCCTCTTTAGTTCAAAGCTGTCTGATTTGGTTCAAAATCCTGCCATACTGCTTCCAAGTGAGTATGGTAGGTGTGCTGCTGGAAGGTCTGATCTGGCCTTAAAAAATCTTCGCGGTGAACGAAATTAATTAGAAGGAAAACAAAAAGGGAGATAAAATCTCACGGCCCGACCTTGCCGTCTCTTTTTGCTATTCTGACGTCGTTATCTTTAACAACAAAATTTTTAAGGAGCAGCCGATGTGTATGATAACCGCATGCGAAGTTTTGCCCCTCGGGGCAGACACGCGCACAAAATAAGAAAATTCAGAGCTTTGAGATTACAGACACAGCAAGCCCTAGACACACGTCATGATTATGTGCTAAAATGAAAAACCCAAAGCTTAAGATCACAGACACAGCAAGCCTCAGGCGCACGTCATGACTATGTGCTAAAATTTGATACTGTTAACACAGATGTTGCGCGCGAATATGGATCTCTAGCAATTTTTGCTTGAAAGTTTCTATAAAGGCGTACTGCTTATAGCTATTTCGATTTTAAATAGACGCCAAGTTCCTTGAATGCCCTTTTGAATGAGTCCTTTTGCTAGTCACGAAAGTACCATTTCTCTTGTGTCTCTTAAACATGTCATTCTTATCTTTTGCCATAGTTTATTTTAAATCGGAATAGCTATAGTTCAAGTGACAAATAAATGCAAAAGCTTAAGTTGCAATACTTCAAGGTTTATCGTGCGGGCCAACATTGATTTAAAATCATACCGTTTACCCAGCAAAGCGCAGTCCAATTTGTATCATGATGCTTTTTAAATTTGTCTCTTTGTTGGTATTGACATAAAATTTATCCTGTTTCTCCATCAATATCGTCTCCTGCTTCATATTCGTTGGGCCAGCCCATGATTTCTTCGGGGTAGTCCAGTTTTTCTCCACCGTTAACTATTAAGCCGCTGATGATATTATCGGGAATGTTGGGGCACCAAACCCATTTGCTATTTAAAAGTGTGCTATGCCATTTTATACCATTAACATCTGTAACGCCTGAAATTTCCGGTGGTGAAAAATCTTCAGCTTTTAGCAAAGTCGGCGTATTCACTACATTATCCGGGCTTATTCCTCCAGTAACAAACAAAGCGTCATCTTCACACAAGATATCAAAATCTCTTTTTTGTTTATCGTATTTTTGTTCTTTGTTTTCTTGCTCATTGTATCGCTCATCAACCATTGTTTTGGCTCCTTATTTTTGTTCCTTGTTTTCTTGCTTATTGTATCGCCCATCAGCCATTGTCTTGGCTCCTTAAACAAGTCTGTTTGAATTTATGGTTCCCGTTTTTTGAAAAAATACGTAAAACTAGCTGTGTCCCATGATTATCATAGAATTTTTTAATGTTTTATCCAGATTTTAAGGAAGAAATAATATGTCTTATTTTAATTTGAGTGGCAAAATTTTAAAACTCGCCGACGAAGCAGAGCGAATGTGTGAATCCCAGTTTCTTGAAATATCAAAACAATCAAAAGTACACAAGGAGAGAGTCCTCGGGGCTTTCATTGATCAAAAGGTGAGTTCGAGTCATTTTTCTGCTACCACGGGATATGGCTACGATGACCACGGTAGAGATTGTATTGATAGGGTCTTTGCCCAGGTTTTTGATGCGCAAGATGCCCTTGTAAGACATGGATTTGCGAGCGGAACTCACGCTATTGGTACAGCTCTTTTTGGATTACTTCGTCCCGGGGACAGGATGTTGTCCATCACCGGTGAACCCTACGACACACTGAGCTCTGTTATAGGTTTTTCCAAAAAACACCAAGGTTCGCTGGAAAGTTTTGGCATCGGATACTCTCAGGTGGATCTTTGTGATGACCGCTTTGACGATCAGAAAATAAGTAAAATTCTCAAAGAGGAAAAAATTAATCTGGTTTATATCCAACGCTCAAGAGGATATTCTTTTCGCTCTAGTATATTTGCAAGTCAAATTGAAGAAATTTGCTCGCTTATCAAATTAATATCTCCAAAAACAATTATAATTTGCGACAACTGTTATTGCGAATTCGTCGAAGTTCTAGAACCTCTGTCTGT
This sequence comes from Oscillospiraceae bacterium, assembly GCA_031255515.1. GTDB lineage: Bacteria > Bacillota > Clostridia > Oscillospirales > Acutalibacteraceae > JAITRE01. The sequence continues at coordinate 3,709 of JAIRSI010000070.1, forward strand.
TGGCGTTCATCTTATAGCAGGTTCTCTGATAAAAAATCCTGGTGGTGCAATTGCGCCCTGCGGTGGCTATATAGCGGGTAAAAAAAGTTTGATCAAACGATGCGCTGAAAGATTCACAATCCCTGGCATGGGCAAAGAAGTCGGTGCAACTTTAGGTTTTAATAGAGATTTGCTCATGGGAATATTTAATGCGCCCATTGTAACAGGCGAAGCGCTAAAGACGGCAATTTTCGCCGCGGCTATTTTTGAATTGTTAGGATTTGTAACAATACCTCGCTTCTGCCACCGTAGATCAGATATAGTTCAGGCGATAAAGATTGGCAACAAAGAAGCACTTTTGGCTTTTTGCAGAGGCATACAGAAGGCTTCGCCCGTAGATTCTTTTGTTAGCCCTGAGCCCTGGGATATGCCAGGGTACGGCTGTCAAGTTGTCATGGCGGCGGGGACTTTCACTCAAGGATCATCTATTGAATTGAGCGCCGATGCCCCACTAAAAGATCCATTTGCCGTGTGGATGCAAGGTTCTATCGATTTTTTTTATGGCAAAATTGCCATTTTGTCCGCCGCGCAAGAACTATTAAATGAAAACCATAAAAAGTAGCTTTGTTCATCGGGAAAATAAGGTGAGCTAAGTGATATTCAAATTTGAACTGAATCTTCATTGTCATTTTGATCGCTACGCGCCGGGAATTATTAAATAAAAATCACAAAAAATAGCCTCGTCAACCGGCAAGACGAGGCAAATTAAACGCTATTTAGATCTAAACCGAATCCTCTTTTTTTATTTTAAAAATCTTTCTTAAGAAGAATCCGAGGAATTTGGGACTTTTTACAACTATTACTTTCAAAATATCACCTCTAATTAACTTTTTATTAGAAATAATGACAAGAGAATAAGCATTCCAGACAAGCAAGCCATTGTAAATTCAGCTGGCAAAAAGTGCGAAAGTAGTGATCCCAGCACAAAAGCAAGTGCAAACTGTCCATGCTTTCGATGGTTACCCGTATATTTCACCTCACTGCCAATATTTTACTCACATTATACGCTATAGTCTCTTAAATTGTGACAGAAGAATCGGTTAAATGGAGAACCACAGAGATCCTTATGACTTTGATTTCAGTGCCCAGGGGGTTTTTTTAATTTGAATAAAATTATAAATTACGAATATTTTAAGCAAAAACGTGTAGGCTATTGACTGTGCTACTGTCGTTTATAATCAGCTTGTTTGGCAATAATCGATACAGTGCATGTTTAAAAGAGTGTTTTGTCCTTTGAAAATTTTGTTGTAACGTTTGATTTACGAACGTCAAAGAAAGGAAGAGATTGTATGCAAAAGGAAGTTAAAGATTTCTTTAAGCAGTTGCAAACGGATAGCGATTTGGAGAGGAGATTTAAGGCTGTAAGTGATCAAAAAGAATTTGGAAAGGTAATTGCACCTTATATAAAGGGATGCGACCCCAAAAAATTTGTCGAAGAACTTGTAGAAGTATGGGATGTCATTAATGGTAAAAAAAGCAATAAAATCAACCAAAAAGACCTCACCGCAGTGTCAGGCGGAAAAGCGTTAACGATGGATTCTGTCAAAAATGGAATGAACAAATTTTTAGCTGGCTTCAAGGGGGCTATCCAGATTGGCAAACAAGTCGTTAAAGAAGGCAATGACTTTTATAGATATGTAAAAGGGCTTCTTTAGCTTAAACTGACATCTATATTTTACACATGCACAATCTCGCAAGGATGTGCATGTTTTTTGGTGTGCCCGGCATGGACGATAACTTGGTGGTGAAAGTTCCCATATACAGGCTTAGCAGTAGGAACTGTTAGCAGAAGGCAAGGGTGCCCATCGTGAGGTGGAATCTGAAGGAGGCCAGAAGCAAACCCTCGGTCTGACGAATAAGAAATCGCATAAGGCAGAAGTGGGACGAACGAGTCTGCCAAACAAGACGAAGTCCAATACTG
>JAIRSI010000012.1 GCA_031255515.1 Oscillospiraceae bacterium
TTTCTTTTTCTATAGTGAAAAGCCAGATTAACTGTCAAACCGCTCAAAAATCCTTCGTAGTTACAAAATTTTTTCTTTTTTTATGCGGTAGTTTCGCTTTTTGGGAGATCTTCGACCGACGCGAGCTTTTCGCTTTTGGGGAAATTTTTGACCGATGCGAGTTTTCTGAAGATCTCGGAGTTCTCAAGATTTACTTTACTCTCTGAATCTAAAAACTTTTAAACTCACAGCCGCTTCGTTTTCTTTCATACGCACATAAGCATCCTTTAAAATATCTAACGCAGTCACAAAATTTTTCTTTTTTTATGCGATAGTTTCGCTTTTTGGAAGATTTTTGACCGATGCGAGTTTTCTGAAGATTTCGGAGTTCTCAAGATTTACTTTACTCTCTAAATCTAAAACTTTTAAACTCACAGCCGCTCCGTTTTCTTTCATACGCACAATACGCAATTCTTTAAAAACATCTAACGCCAACAAAAATTTTGCAAAACCTACACCCATGCCCTTGTGAATATTTTCGATCGTTTTTCTGGCTCCAAAATTCTTATCCCTAAGAAATCTATATATATGAGCGAATTCATCCCTACTGGGTATAAATTCTAAAATTTCTTTTTTATTTTCCAAATTCAAATCGCAAACTTCGGAACTTTCATGAATCTTTCGACTTATTTCTTCATACATCCTCTGTTCTTTTATGAACAAATCAACATCGATACCACGAAGATGTATGTCTTTTATGCAAACACAAAGATTGTCTCTACCTCGGAATTCAGACACGTGCATGGTAAAAGCTATGTCAACGGCATCCCCCATCTGATAGCCAAATTCCTCAGAAGTAACAGAAAAAAGCATAGCCACAACAACTTCTCTTCCTTTTAAAAACGTAAGCCTTAAATGTTTAGCGTTTCCAACGGGATAAATATTAGTTAAAACCAAATTGTACATACAAAAAACCGGAACGGGATTCCCGTATCCAAAAGGTTCCAGCGTTCTCAACTCCGTGGCCAGAGGAATATTTGCTTCTTTGGGCTCTAATTTACAGTCAATTTTTAATTCCAGACAAGGAAGGCTACCCAAATTTCTTACAAAAGAATTTACTTTGCGCCGAAATCCGCCTATATTTTCCGTACTTATATCAAATCCAACGGCCATGGGATGCCCACCAAAACGGTTTAAAACATCAGAGCAACTGCTCACCACTTCCACAAGCGACAAACCATCGATACTTCTGCCAGAGCCTTTAGCAGAATCGCCATCTATGCCGATGACTATACATGGTTTGCCATAATATGAAGAAAGCCTTGAAGCAACTATACCTATTACTCCCACATGCCACCCTTTGGACGCCACAATAAGCACCGGGTCAAACTTAAGGCTAGGATCGGAGTCAATGAGCTCAAAAGCCTCTTTAACCATGTTGTTTTCTATATCTTTTCTAATCAAATTTTGTTTCCCGAGATCTTTAACAAGCCTCGAGGCTTCTTGCACATCATTCAGCAACAGCAGCTTCAAAGCAACATCAGGGGAAGCAAGCCTACCGCAAACATTGATTCTGGGCACCACCAAAAAAGCAACATCTTGGGAACTTATTCTTTTTCCAAATAAATTTGAATCGCGCAAAAGGGCAACGACGCCGGGCCTTTTCGAAACTCTCATCTGCTCCAGCCCCAGCTTTACGATAAAACGATTAGACAATTTAATGCCAACGAGATCCCCTATCGTGCCTATTGCAGCGAGATCTATGTATCTCATAAGCAAATCCTCTTTTTCGCTCGGACTGTCGCCAAAAGCCATAACCAACAAAAGCGCGATACCGGCGCCGCAAAAATCCTTAAAAGTGCTCTCACAACCGGGCTGATACGGGTTCACGATGGCCAAAGCAGTCTTGGGCAAATCTCCCGAAGGCCTGTGGTGATCCGTGACAATCGTATCTATTCCTAAGCTAGAAGCAAAATCTATCTCATCTACCGCGGAAATACCATTGTCTACAGTAATTATCAGACTTGTCCCTTTAGCTTTTATCTTTTCAACGGCACGGCTACTCATGCCGTAACCCTCACCATCGCGCTGCGGTAAATAGTACGAAACATTCGCGCCTCTTTCTTTTAAGAAGGAGTACAGCAAAGCAACAGCAGTAATTCCGTCTGCATCGTAGTCGCCAAAAATGCACACAGACTCACCGGAATCTATGGCAATCTTTATCCTCTTTACTGCTTCTGCCATACCTTTAAACTCAAAAGGATCCGGCAAAGTCTCATCATCCCCTAAAAAAACACGCAAATTATCTTTGACTTCAAATCCTCTTGTATCCAAAATTGAGGCTAAAACTTCAGAAACGCCATTTTTTTTTGAGATTTGCAAAACATCTTGTCGGTCGGTTAATTTTAACACCCATCTCTTCATCGCCATAAACAGCCCCCCACTTTCTGTTCTTCGAAGAAAAGCCACTCCTCACGCGCTATGCTACAAAGTATACAGCGATTCTATTTCATTTGCAAGCATATAATTTTGTATAAAAAAGTCAACTGCGTGTGCGTAAACAAACTTGCTCCTTGAAAATTTTCCGCAAAGCTATCACAATACTATTTGAGGGCTTTTTGAGCACATCGACTCAAGAGACTTATCTTATAAAGTCTACTTTTCAACTTGCCTTTAATATATTTTATTATCAGACTAAGAAACGAAAGGGGTGGATTACAGTTCGTGGTCGGAAAAATGCTGTGCACAAAGGGATTAAATTAAGGCGCATTTGTGTTATTTTACTGGGTGTTTTTGTCATCGCGTCAATCATCGCGTCAATTTTATTTTATTTAATAACTGTCGATGATAATTTTGAAAAATTCAGCGACGATGTGTCTGCAGATTCGCTCGGAAGAATCATTACGGCGTCAATTTCCAATCAAGAGGTTTCGATGAAAAATAGGGAGCTAAATTCTCTGCTGAACTTTATTGTGCGCTCAAAAATAAAGAGTGAAAATTCTTCCAATCAACAAGAAAATACAAGTTTAGAGGGGGTAAATATTTTATTAGAGGAAGATGCAAAGAATAAAACTGAAGAAGTAGAGCTTTATCTCTCAACTGTTCACAGAAATGTACGCATAGGAATAACTGCAAAGGTAAAAATCTTCCTTTCCGACCAAAAAACAGTATGTTTAGAGGTTAACAGAGTAAAATTTGGTAGACTAAGAGTACCGAAATTTGTTTTTTTCTGGCTGTTAGGCAAGAAAATTCCCAAAGATTGGGAAATAAAAGAAAATAAAATTTGCGTACCTTCTACCTCGAAAGTCAACGTTGGTGGACATGAGGTGATTTTAAGAATAGAACAATTTCTCGTATGCGGCCCTGAGGTCAAGTTAAAAATAAAAATAGAAGAGGGAAGTATAAAGGAATTTAGTGAAAAAAGTAGATTAAAAAATTTTATTGGAAATAATATTAAGGACATTTATTTTAAAGCACGCAGTCTACTAAAATCTACAAATTTTGAAAACAAAATAGGGTAAGATCGTTGTGTGGAATTTATATAATGCTTGAAAATGGGCGAAATACCAGTGAATTTTCAAGTTTCATTTAGAATTTTGCTTCTAGTAGATTAAAAAATTTTATTTGGAAATAATATTAAGGACATTTATTTTAAAGCATGCAGTCTACTAAAATCTACAAATTTTGAAAGCAAAATAAGGTAAGATCACTGTGTGGAATTTATATAATGCTTGAAAATAGGCGAAATACCAGTGAATTTTCAAGTTTTATTTAGAATTTTGCTTCTATCGGATATTTTTTTGTTTTTAGCTAACCATATTCAGTGTTCCTGATATCGTTGATTTTTAAAAACCGTCAGGATAAACACGTTTATATAGTTATTTTTGTTTATAAATCAAGCTATGAAAGAAGGTTTTTATAAGTGAGCGTAGAAAATGAAGGTACTACAACAAAAGAATTTAGTAAATTAAGGTCCATCTTTTGGCCGATTCACGGCTACGAGATGAAAAAATTTTTGCCCATGAGTATGATGATGTTCTGCATTCTTTTCGTTTATACCCTCGTGAGAGATTTAAAGGACACCTTAATTGTAAACGCACCGGGAGGCAGTGGTAAGTCCATATCTCCACTTAAACTGTATGGAGTTTTAACAGTCGCTATGATTGTAGTGGCATTTTTTGGTAAAATGCTCGGAAAGCTGGGTTCGCGTAAGACTTTTTACGTCACTGTAACTTCTTTCTTGGCATTTTACGCTATTTTTGGTTTTTTGATATACCCAATTTCAAGCCACATTCATTTTGGCGAAGCCTGGATAAAAAATATGCAAAAAACCACACCCAGCTTTTTTCATGAAATTTGGCCCTTGGTAGGTAATTGGAGCTTTTCTATCTTTTATATTGTATCAGAGATTTGGGGAAGTTTGGTAATTTCTTCGCTATTTTGGCAATTTGCTAACCAAGTAACCAAGAAGGACGAAGTAAAGAGATTTTACGGATTGTTCGCTTGCGTTGGTAATTTGGGTTTAATTTGTTCTGGTTTTTATGCCAAATTAACGGTCAATTTCCCGAGCACTAGAGTTTTAATGCAGATGATAGGAGTTTTAATCGTAGGAACCATAATAATGGTTCTTTATCATCATCTGAACAAAAATATTCTAACCGATCCGAGATTTTACGACCCTTCTGAGGTCAAAGTTAAGAAGAAGAAAAAGAAGCCTTCGTTGGGAGAAAGTTTTAAAACCATATTGAAATCAAGCTATTTGCTTTTAATAGCAATATTGGTTATTTCTTACGGTGTTGCTATAAACATTTCCGAGGTAGTCTGGAAGGACCAAGGAAAAGCCTTCTACGGATCTGAAGAAGGGTTTAACAACATGATGGCCGACCTTTCAATTGTCACGGGATTTGTTACGATTATCATAACTTTAACGTGCAGTAATATTTTAAGAAAGTGCAAATGGAGCGTTGCAGCTCTTGTGACTCCGTTGTCTGTTCTTTTCTTGGGAGGAACATTTTTTTTCTTAATCATGCGGGAAAACAGCGTTGGCGCCAAGGCTCCTTTTGCCTTCGGATGGACGATTCTTCAAGCCGTCGTTTATATAGGTCTGGTGCAGGATGCAATTTCCAAGGGAATTAAGTACTCCTTATTTGACTCCACCAAACAAATGGCCTATATTCCCCTTGATCACGAACTAAAAACCACGGGTCAAGCCTCAGTTGAAGTTGTTGGAGGAAGATTTGGAAAATCTCTTGGTTCCATAATTTTAACAATTTTAACTTCGGTTTTCTTTGTCGGAACGAATCTTGTGCAGTTGGTTGGTATACTTTGTTTTGTACTGCTTGGAATATGTTGTCTTTGGATCTTCTCGGTGCTAAAACTCAGTAAGCACTATGAAGCTTTAAAGGAACAAAGAGCACAGGAGACTACCGCTGAAAAAGTATCACAGTCCTCTTTGTAAAGCTCAGAAGAGAGTGTATCGTCGCAATCTAGTTCAGGCCAGACTTCTGTTCCAAAGTCTTAATCGAGTTATTAGTTGGGTGGCCAAAACCCGAGATTCCCAACAAAAGCCCTGAAAACTAGAAAAACCGTCGACGACGAGCAACGATCCTCCACAGGAGATGTCGTCGGATCAGTCACAGGAAATGCCTCCATCAGAAGAGCCGCAGAGCCGCAATAGACATGGCATTTTGTAAAGAATCTTTTTCTGAATAGCTGTTTCTTTAATGGATTTCCTCTGACAATAAAAAAGTAAACCTCTCGAGGAACTTACTCCCGAGAGGTTTTACTTCTAAAAAACAAGATAGCAAAATTACCACTCAAAACAGTGTAATGTATTCGAGATGTTCTCTTAACGTTTTGCACTTTGTTGGGGGGCCTGGGAAAATATCCACGACTCCTTGAGAAGGCAACTCTCTGAAAACGATTCAGAACCCGTGCCAATAAGCTAAAATCTACGCAGTAAGATATGAATATGAGAATTTTTGTCAAAGCGCGATGGCGTGCTGAGCAAATTTTAGCTTATTGGTACTGGTTCTGAATCGTTTTCTACAAATTTACATGAAGATTTTCTGAAAACTGGGCACGCACGGAGCCCCTACGCGCCAATAAACATCAAATCGCATTCTGCAAACAGCGCGCTTACTGCACAAATGTCAGCTAAACTCTTCCTTTGTGCTGCTCATTTCAAAAAGAAATCTTGCGCTATGTTCAAAAGCGTCATCTGCAGCAAGATAAACCATTGTCTTCTTAAATTTTTTCTCTATAATGTGGCGCTTTATCTTCCCTTAGTCGCCACTTTAAACTTCTGGCCCGCGTTTAGAAGTTTTTCATTTCTTCATCGTGCTTATCCCCCCGAGCATCCGAGTTCTTTGGGTGCTTCTTTGTAGGTGTATCCTTTTGTTAGACATAGAAAGTACCATTTCTCTTGTGTCTTTTGAATATGCCATTTTTATGTTTTACCATAGTTTGTTTTAGATTGGAATAGCTGTACATTCAAAAAACAAGGAATCACTTCGCAACTACTTAGATTAAGAATCTTTATGATAGACGCATCCTAAATATCACGAAAAAATAAAGAAGCATCCCGCAATTATCTAAGTTTGGGAATCCTCATAATAGGCACATTAAAAATATCATCAAAGAAATAAAAAAGCATTTTGTAATCATCTTAAGTTAAGAGTTCTTATAACAAGCACGCTCAAAGTATCACTAAGGAAAAATTTAAGCGAGCATCTAGATATTATCGTCTTAGATTGAGAATCTTTATGATAGACGCATCCTAAATATCACGAAAAGAATAAAGAAGCATCCCGCAATTATCTAAGTTTGGGAATCCTCATAATAGGCACATTAAAAATATCATCAAAGGAATAAAAAAGCATTTTGTAATCATCTTAAGTTAAGAGTTCTTGTAACAAGCACGCTCAAAGTATCACTAAGGAAAAATTTAAGCGAGCATCTAGATATTATCGTCTCTAAGGGTTTCAATTATATTTTGCTTTTTAATTTTTGAACTTGCACAAATCATAGAAAACAAAATCAGCGCCAACACTCCAAACGTACCCACTGCTATACTCGGCCAAGGCAAAGAAAATCCAACGTCTAAAGAACTTTTTATTATGAAATGCATTTCCAACAAAGCGGCAAAAGAAAGCGGCAAGCCGTAAAGTAAAGTCTTCGTTCCATGAAAAAAAGCTTTCATGGTAGATTATTTTATTGAAAGATTCGCTGGCAATTCCTATGCTCTTGAGCGTATCAAACTCACGCTTTCTCAGCGCCACACTTGTGGTAATAGTGTTAAAAATATTAGCTGTAGAAATCAAAAAAATTAAAGCAATAAATACATAAGGAATAAGTTTGAATATAAAGAGCATTTGATTGTTTCCCATATCTTTAACAAAATAATTATACCTGCCCTTCAAAGTAGATTTCTTATCCATTTCATCGTCGAGCTTATAGGATAGATTCTCGTCAGATTTATATTAATCTTTGAAAGTTGCGATCAAATAACTAAAACCCCGGCCCTCGTCCGGCGTTCTTTTTTTCACCTGCGTTGCCAACGACTCTTTCGGCGGTATTAACTACGCCGCCGGTATTTTTAAAAAGACTTTTCCGGACGCTAAAATCTCCGGACTATTAGGCAAATTAGCAAGCAAAATATTGGAATCATAAATTCCAAACTCAGAAAACAAAGCCACCTCAAAATCAAAATCTACTGCTGCGATGGGTTTCGGTTCTTCCTTTTTCCCATAATCATAATTTTCGGGAAAAATCTCATACTTGGCAGAAATTTTCTCATCCTCTAATTTGCTACATATCTTTGCAACATTTTTAGTCGCGCTATCTTCTTCTTTACTTTTTTGATAAATTTATTAAAAATCAGAGCTCTCATACGATTTGTATCATCAAAAGTACTAGTTTCAAGCCCAAGAGACCGCAAGTATTCCTCGAAACTACTATCATCCAGACAGACCACACCTTGGCGGAATAATTATCAGCTGAAGATAAAACAGATGAAGATGGAAAACTATTTACGTAATCGTCGGATAAAAAGGATTTTTAAAATTAACAAAGAGCGATCTCACCACAGAAATATCTTTAATACCACGTATTGACTTTAAATCTTTAAAGCCTAACTCAAGTGCTTTTTCTTCTACGCTTTCACCTTCTTATTTATTCAGCCAAGAGTATCGATCAAACGAAACTTTTAAGTCTCCAATTCTTTTATCACCGCGCATCGCCAAAGATTTATCAAAAAACTAAAAACCACTAAATGATACAAAAAGAAACAAATTAACAATCAATTAGGTAAGAACAGTTAAATACCTTTTCTTGTTTCTTTTAACATTTTTAAGGACCAATACGCCCTCAAATCCAAAGATCATTTGAGTTGATTTAGAGGTTTTTAGAGACTTTTTGCGCAATTTAACATGATAATTATGCCTAATAGAACTCATAGCTGTAAACCTGAGCGATTGCAGAGCAGGGAACAAACAAGACACAAAAATCGTGAACAACGATATAACAATAGAGCACAAAACATTGACGGGAGAAAACACCAAAGTCACGCCCTGTGGGGAATATCTCTGCATCAATTTACTTGTCATTCCCAGTAAACACGTTGCTCCAAGCAGCCCTGCTGCCAATCCAATCGGAATAGATAACAAACTCACAAACATCGCTTCAAAAACTACCAAGCTAAACCTTTGCCCGGGAGTCGCTCCGACGCTAGACATAACTCTCACATCTTTAAGACGTTCAGAAGCAGAAATAGAAAACGAATTGTATGTCAGTGAAACTGAAGCCAATAGGATTATCACAATCGCAAAGATCACAGCGGTCAGAATAAGCAAAAGAGGGCCATCATATTTGACAACACCGTTATTAAAAAGCAGAAAAGTCTGGTTTGTAAAATAATCAGCCGAACACTCCTTGCCTATCTGCTTAATGCTTTCGAATTCGGCGTTATCTACTTCTTTAAAGCGGGCGCTCACCTCAAATGTTTCGTCATCATGTATCTTATTTTCATCTAAGTACCCCAAAAACCTATAAATTCCTCCTCCCCTTTTGTTGAAAACACCGACTATTTTATACTCCGTTTCCCCAACCGGTTATAAAGTTTTAAAATCTAATTCAACAAATTTAACTACGTCTCCCACTCTATAAGTAGTATTACCTTGACTTGTAAAGCGCTCCGACACTGCAATTTCTGAGGAATTTTGGGGAACTTCGCCCTTTAAGAGCCCAGATTTTGCCGCATCTAGACCCACCTTATTAGTTTTATTAAAATTGGTTGCAAAAACTCGACTTCTTTCATCTTCTAATTTTTGTCGCTACTTTAACCAGGTCGCCGTGCACCTCATCAAACTCTGCTTCTCTCTTTAGAACGTAAGATCTTAATTTAGCATTTTTTATTATCTTCTGAAGATTTCCGTCAGAAACAGTAACACTCTGGAAGGTAGCATGATTTTCGCCTCCAAACCTGTTGGCTATACTCTCTCGCCTTGGGCTCTCCATAAAGGAAAATATAAGAGTAAAAAGGCGGTAACATAGAAACAGAAATCGCAACGCCAAGTAAAGTTACAAGGGTTCTTCTTTTATTTAATTTTAAATATCGATAAGCCATACTGGCTGTCACGCCCATACTTTCTCTCGCTAACTATACTGAGCAGAGGCAACATCTAGCATTCCCTCTATGATCTTGTCATCCTTTATGGCTAAGACCCTGTCAACTTGTTTTGTTATTTTTTCGTCGTGAGTAACAATTGTAACAGCTTGGCCAAACTCTCGGTTAGACTTTCTAAGCAAATTTATTGTTTCCGAGCTATTTTTTGCTGTCAAGATTTCCGGTAGGTTCGTCGGTAAATAGAATGCTTGGATCGTTAATCAGCGCCCTGCTTATTGACACTCTCTGCTGCTGGCTTCCTGAGAGCTGATTTGGCAAATGATCAATTCTGTATTCGAGCCCCAAAATACCCACTATTTCTTCAAGCTTTCGCTCGTCTACCTTTTTGTTGTCGAGCAAAACGGGCAAACAGATATTTTCTCTGACTGTTAAAACTGGTATTAAATTGTAAAGCTGATAAATAAGACCGACTTTACTACGACGAAAAACGGCCAGCTCCTTCTGGCTAAGAATTTCAGACTCTTGTCATCTATTATAACATCACCAGAAGTGGGCTTATCGACGCCACCTAAGATATGAAGAAGCGTAGACTTATCCGAACCATATACTCCCACTATTGCCAAAAATTTTCCTTTTTTAATATAAAAACCCCGGACAATGCTACTCTTTCGGCATCATCCTTGCCGTAAATTTTACATAAATTCTCAGCTTTTAAAGTTTCGAAACAAACTTTCCTTCCACGCAACTTTCTAATATAGAAAAAGAAACCCCGGACAATGCTACTGTTTCGGCATCATCCTTGCCGCAAATTTTACATAAATTCTCAGCTTTTAAAGTTTCCAAACAAACTCTCCTTCCACGCAACTTTCTAATAAAGATAAACCGCAAATTAAATCCAAAATAGACACAATTTATGCGCTAACACAAAAATTATCCCGACGCAATAGCAACACAATTTATATATCAAAAAATATATCGCGATGACACAACCAGCACGTTGATACAAACTTATTTCTAAACTTATGATCTAGGCCCAAAATTCACCATGTGCGGCAAACTTCAACGCGGCTTGGCTCATACGCTATCATAAACTTATTTTTAACGCAATCAATATAAGTTAGGGCGACTTGCCGCGCACGACGGATCTCAATGTAACTTGACTTGCACGCTATCGCAAACTTGCTTCTGATGCAAGTGGTGTAAGTTGTAACTACATAGCTTGATCGTTGTCGTAAAACTTGCCGTGCACAGCGGATCGCGATGTAACTTGACCTGCATGTCAGCACAATCTATTTTCTAAGTGAACTTCTTTTTAAAACCCAAAATATGTTACAATCTAATCATTAGATATAACGAGATTAAAAACATGAAAAAGGAAAAATTCAGGCGTTTTACGAATGCTTAAGAAACGTACCATGGGGTTCTCCTTTAGAATAATCTTGGGTAAACACACAGAAACAGACGAAAACAGTTTGGCTTGAGGTTTAATTTGATAGCCGGGATTTGTAATTTTGAACGTAAGAAGCTAGATCCGAAAGAGGTCTAATTTAGGTACTAAATAAAT
>JAIRSI010000030.1 GCA_031255515.1 Oscillospiraceae bacterium
TTGATAATTTTTGGCTCTTTTTATTTGTCAAGAGAAGCTAGAAAAAGCTTAGGCTTTGATGGATCAAATTTTTGCTAAAATTAATATTTATCGACAAAATAAAATTTTCTATGGTAGTTGTTTATAACGTGATTTTGTAAAAAATATTATTTTAAGGAAAAAAGATAGCTAAGCCTTTCGATATCTCCTTTTAAATATAAGTGGCCAAAAAGACATTCTAATCCCGTTGCCTTGTGATATTCCGAGTTCGTTGCTCGCTTTGGCGTATGAGAAGTATGTGCGTTTCTGCCTCTTTTATATACGGCAAGCTCCTCGTCGGTTAACACATCTAGGATTTTTTCTAAAAATTCGGCTTGGGCTTGACAACACACCTCGAGAACGCTTAGATGGTGTAATTTTTTTGCCGAAAAATCAGAAGTAGAAATAAGCTCTGCTCTAACTAGCAATTCAAAAACGCAATCACCCAAAAATGCAAGAGAAGAAGAGCTCATATTTTGGTAATCCGCCTTCTTGCCTGGTAAATTTACATTTTGACAACCTGTTTTTTTAGTTGGCGAATTCATATTCAGTGACCTGCCTCTTAACTAGTAATGATTTTTAATGGAGCTACTTTATTTTTCGCAAAGAAAAGCCAAGCTTTGTTTACCTTCTTATGAGAAGCATGTCCGGCTGAATTTTAACTTTGCGCGCGGAGCCCGGGCTTTGTTCTTTGTTAAAACACACCTTACGCAAAATCCAAGTTTTTAGTCGTGCGAAGAGTATTTATTTTGACTCTCTACGCATAGGCCATAGGCTTCGACTTTGTGTGAAAAGGCGCCTTGCGCGCGGGTGTCTCTGGCCCTTGACTTTGTGTTAGAACTTGTTTCGCACCAGCTTGTGGGGCAGCGCGCGCCAAAGATCCCCGGCCGTTTTGCTTGAGGAAATTGTTAATTTTTACTCAAAAAAATCAAACTCTGCGTCGTTTATACTGACTGTGTCACCCTTCTTGGCCCCTGCTTCTTTGAGCAAATTGAACACTCCGCTGTGAGATAAAATGTTCTTAAAATATTCAAATGAATCCTCGTAATTGAGATCTATATTTTTCATAACGCGCGATATCCAGTCGCTCTCCAGAAAATAAACACCTTCTTGTTTTTTTACATTTACATAATTTTTTTCTGCGGCGAATTCAATTTCTTCGTCAGATTCTTCTTCATAACGAGTAATTTGGGTAATAGAAGGTAAAATTTTGTTGATATGAAGCAGTAAATCTTTGACACCGTGAGTCGTAGCTGCGCAAATGGCAAAAAAATCATAACCCATTTTTTCTACATACGTTTTAAAGCTTTTTATTTGTTCGGGCGAAGCCTGATCACATTTGTTGCCCACAACAATCATTTTTCTGTTTTTAAACTCGGCGTTAAAATCATAGAGTTCGCTTAAAATTACGTCGAAATCGCGCTGAGGATCCCTGCCCTCGCTGCCAGAAACATCAACCATGTGCAAAAAAAGTTTGCAACGCTCTATATGCCCAAGAAAGCGAAATCCTAAACCTACTCCTTTATTTGAGCCTTCTATGAGCCCTGGCAAATCGGCGATAACAAACGGCTTCACCCCTTGCGTGCTAACTACGCCAAGCACGGGCGCGAGTGTGGTGAAGTGATAATTGGCGATTTGGGGTTTTGCGTTACTAACAACGGAAATGAGCGTGGATTTACCAACGCTAGGATAACCGACGGTGCAAACGTCCGCCAAAAGTTTCAGCTCGAGTATTAATTGTTTTTCTTCGCCTTCGCCGCCTGGTTTTGCAAACCTGGGAGCTCTTCTGGTAGATGTGGCAAAATGAGTGTTTCCCCATCCAGATCTCCCACCTTTTGCCAGTAATCTGGGTTTTTCATCACAAATATCAGCTAAGACCTTATTAGTTTCAGCATCAATAATTAAGGTGCCTTTGGGAACATTAATTATTAGATCTTCGCCTTTTTTGCCAGAACGACACGAATTCATGCCATCTTTCCCATTTTGTGCTTTAAATACTTTTTTGTATCTAAAGTCAGATAAAGTAGAAACATTGTCGCTGCCGACAAAAAAAATGCTCCCGCCCTTTCCTCCGTCACCGCCGTCGGGTCCACCTAGCCTTATGTACTTCGCTCTGCGAAATGACATCAAACCGTTGCCACCATTCCCTGCTTTCATGGTAATTTGGGCTGAATCCACAAATATAATAATCACACCCTTTTTTGAGTTTTTTTATTTGTGTTTTTTATAGAAATTCCTCTGACCAGTATCGCGCGCGGCTTTAGGAGTCAGTTTCATTTTTTACGACATAAATCTCTTTTAATTTTTTTATATCTTGCTCAGCCTCGGCTTTTGAAAAGCCGTTTTTATTTAACTCTTCTTCAGTAAATTTTAAAACGGAGTCGTAAAAAGAGAGCGACAAAATTAAATTCTTTTTAGATCTTGTTGCCTCGAAAATTAGGCTCCTTCCTCCTTGAAAGTCCCTATTGCTCAGGCAATTATTGAGCATTATTTTTAAAATGTCGCCCTCAAAACCCTGTTCTGAATCCTGTCCGTAGTCGTCATCTTCCATAATTTTTAAAAACCTATTTTTGCCGAAAAGAGCAAGGGATAGAGCATTAGCAATTGAATTTATTTGTCTTTTCATAAAATCTTGCTCAAACAAAACTGGGTAACCACCTTTCTTTAAATATTTGAGAAAACATCTGTCAACTCATCGCGAATGAACCATCGCATTGTTATTGTAGCTTAAGTCTTTTAAAAATACAATAAGCAATCTCGTAAATTACGCTGGGCAATAAAAAATAAAATCATAATAGTGGTCTCGGGCCAATAAAGGAGACACTTTAATTTCGATGTCCACTGTAACTTGGGAATCTATATTGGCTTGCGCAAATTCGCCAGTCTTTGTCAGATGGATCTCAGCTGGGACAACGGCGACGCTGGAAAAAATTTCACAAGAAAGTGAGATTTATGTAAATGCGCTAGAGAATTTGAAGGGGAAATATGGGGAGAAATTGGTTAATTTTACGACCTTTAAGACAAACACGAAGGACAAAAATGAGAAGGAATTTTTAGAAATAATAAAGCTCGAGAGCAAAATTGTGAGTGAAAATGAAGGTGCTTTTTTGAAGTTTGATTCATATGTGGCATAAGATGCATTGCAGTGTGGCGACTTTCAGGGCATAAAGCGAAGAAAAATTGTAGACATTTTGAGAAAGATGAAGTAAAATTAAAGAGTGTGATTTAGAAAAATAGAACTTTTTAAAAAAAGGGGGTGCTCGGTTGACAAGTAACCTATGTGTGCTGGGCTCAACTGGCTCCGTGGGCACTCGCGCGCTCGAGGTCGCGCAGCGGCTAGGCATCGGTGTTTGCGCGATCGCCGCCAAGAAAAATTACCAACTACTGGAGGAACAGGCCAGAAGATTTAGACCCAAAATTGTCTCTATATATGATAGCCAGGCCGCCCTGAGATTAAAAAACAATCTCAAAGATAGCTTTATTAAGGTTGTTTCTGGAGAAGAAGGGCTTTTGGAGGCCTCGTCGCGCAGGGATTCCGACATGGTTTTGAATGCCATCAGCGGAATATCCGGGCTGGCTCCGACGCTCGAAGCAATAAACGCTGGGAAAAATATTTCGATGGCTAACAAAGAATCCATCGTGGCCGCGGGAGAAATAATTAGAGAGAATGCAAAGAATAAAGGGGTTAAAATTTTGCCTGTTGACAGCGAACATTCTGCTATATTTCAATGTCTTGAAGGGGCAAAAAAAGAAAAAAAAGACGTAAAAAAGATTTTTTTGACTGCGTCTGGTGGACCTTTTTGGGGGAAAAGCCGAGAATATTTAGAGAAAGCAACAATTAAGCAAACGTTGTGTCATCCAAATTGGAAGATGGGCAAAAAAATTACCGTTGACTCTGCTTCTTTTATGAATAAAGGGCTGGAATTAATCGAAACTACACATCTTTTTGACATCGCGCCCGAATTTATAGAGATTTTGGTGCATAGACAGAGTATAATACATTCTATGGTACAGTATCGCGACAACAGTGTTATGGCACAGATGTCGAGCACGGACATGGGGCTTCCTATACAATATGCGATAACTTGGCCGGAAAAATTTGATTCTTGTGTGGCAGAATTGGATTTTGCGGAACTTAGAAATTTAAGTTTTGAGAAATTTGACGAAGAAATTTTTAAATTGCCGTCTATTTGCAGAAATGCATTGAAACTTGGCGGCACAGCTCCGGCATTTTTGGTGGGAGCAGGTGAAAAGGCGGTGGAATTGTTCCTTGATTCTAAAATTTCTTTTCTGCCTATGATCGATTTGATAATAGAGACGTTTTCTGCTTATAAGCCTTGTAAAATTTTGTCTATAAATGACGTGATGGCGGCAAATTCTGATGGGCAAAATTCGTCGTTGGAAATTTTTTTCAAAAGTTTTGCAAGACAGTAGCAAGGAGCGGAATTAAAACTTGGTGCGAACTTGTGGCCACACAAGGATAGGTTAAGAAAAAAATCAAGAGCGAGATCGCGCCCGCGCCAATCCAGCGCCGCCGGGGGCGCGCAATCTCGCTAGAGATAGGAGTCGTCGTGGGGCGTTTCTTGGTGTGCTGTGTTGCTACTTTTGCAGCGGGCAGATTCTTTTGAGTTTTTTAAAGTCCTCTTTAGTGTCCGTTAATCCTAAATTTTTGATGGAAAAAAAATTCCCAGCCTCGGAAAACACAAATATTTCCAGGTCGCATAAATCGGATTTTTTGGGGAGAATTTTAAACATTTGAATTTTATTTGCGGGAATTACAACCGAATAAATAGAAAATGAATCGTACGAATTGACTACGATAACATCCTCTGAAATAGAAAACCCAGATTTACCAAAAGCTAAAATTTTTAAAATTAATAACCATAGCGACAGCGCCGCGAAAAGGGCCGATAGAGCAATGAAAAGGTATCGCTGTTTGGAAAGCAATATTAAAATAAAAATCGCTAAAAAAATCAACGAAATAATAATATTAGGTAATAAAAACATAATTCTATTATCTTTTGATATATTCATTTTTTGATCTTTTAACTCAAAAAACTTAAAAAATTTGGCTAAAATTCCCCTTATCTCATGTTCTCTGCATCCTATTTTTATCAAATTTAAGTCTTTTTTTCTCTTTTTATGACCAGAAACGTCTGCATAGACATTGTAAAATTTAAAAATCTTCATAAATATAGTCTGCTTTATCATCACAGTATTGACGTCATCGCAAACGACAGCTTTATGAATTTTATTAAAAAGGCCCCTGGCGGTAAAAAGGAGATTTCCCGTTATAAATGAATTAAAACTCAAAAATCTAAAGACATTTAAAGAGAAAGCAAATACCCAACCAATCAAGAGGGCCCTTATCAAATTTGCAGCGATGGGCGACATGTTCTTAAGAGCCAGCTTAACTCCTTGATCCATTGTGGAATAAATGCCGCTTCTTAAATTGTCATCGCCGAATATATTTTCTATTTTATTTAGCACGGGGAGCAAAAATAAAAATCCGGTGAGAGGATTCGACCACGACAAAGACATCACCAGTGCTTGGAATATTTTGGGTTTACAAATCATCTCTTTATTATTTTGGGAAACAATGCCGAAAAATAGGTGTTTTGCGTCCTTTTGTTTGAGAGTAAGATGAAAATCACCAGCTTTATTTTTGCAGGCTTTAGTGTCTATTGTGAGTTTGGCGACTGAAAATATGGAATTTAAAATGGTCTTTTTTAGCGATATCGATCGTATATCTTTAAATTTTATAGAAAAGTTATGTCCAACTAAAAAGCCACTTTCTAAAAATAATTTATCATCGGTGATAAAGTATCCTTTGGAAACGTACTCTAAATAGGCCCAGCATACCACCAAAACTGTGGCGAAAATATTCATGCGAATTGCATTTGCGATGTCGTGGGGTTCGGCAATGTAGTGCAGTACCTCTTTAATCAAAGGGATTATTAAAATATACATAAAGTGATAAATATATTCAAAACATGTGTATCCGTGTGTTTTTAGCATCTTTTTTTTGTGCTGATAATTCACGTAATTTGCCCTTTCGTCTGCGTTTATAAGGTTAAATCGTCGAAGATAAGCGCGCCTTAAATTCTTTTATGATATCTTTTGAATCTTCCAGTGAAATATGCTCTAGGCGCACCTTAGTTCCGGCTAGATAAAAAACTGTGCTGCAAACACCAAACAATTTTTGGTCGGGAGCGCTTGTGGTGTCCACATATAAAACTTTGCTAAGTTTTAGTTCTATTTCCTTTTTAAAATAAACCCCTTTTGATATTTTAAAATAATCTTCTTCAAAGTAATATTTTAAAGAATTGCTTTTTTGCTTTGCCCAAAAAAATACCGCGTATACGCCACATAAACCGAACAAAACTAGCAGCAGCAGTGAAAGTGCAAAATTAAAAACACTCACAACTCCACAAAAGAAACTGGCCAAAAGAACGACGAATGCGTACCGAATACGTAACACAAAGATAGAGTGTGCTGGCAATGTGCAGGTTATTTTTTTGGAAATAACGATCCCCTCCTCTCTCGATATTGTAAGAATTATAAATAGCCTTGGCAAGCAATGCTGAGAATATGTCCACCAAAAAAACAAAGTCTATGCTATGTAACTTTAGTCTAATAACAAAGAAATATAAGTATATTTATTGAAGATTGTTCTGTGAGGTGATGAGATCATTGAAAATAATAATCGACAGAAAACAAATTACAGCAAGCGGAATATGTCTACTTCTTATTGTTTTTGGCTTTTTCTTTGCATTATTTTTTACGAAAAGCAGTAGCGCGGAGCTCATGCAAACTCATTCAAAGCCTTGTACAAACTGGGGACTTAGATTTACGCAGAGTGGTAAACAACCAATAGGGAACGCTTCGGCTGAATTTCTAAAGGGTTATAATTCTTACTTTGTGGGAAGTAATGACAGTAAAACTTTATATTTGACATTCGACGCAGGTTACGAAAACGGCCACACTCCACGTATTTTAGACACTCTTAAAAAGTACAACGTAAAGGTTACCTTTTTTGTGGTAGGAACTTATTTGAAGAGTAATGCCGATTTGGCTCGAAGAATGGTAGCAGAGGGCCACATTGTAGGCAATCACACATTTCATCACCCAGATATGTCAAAAATATCCAGTATGGAAACTTTTGAAAAAGAGATGAGGCCAGTTGAAGAAATATATAAAAAAGAAGTCGGGGAAGAAATGAAAAAATTCTACAGACCTCCTAGGGGAAAATTTAGCGAAAATAATCTAAAATGCGCAAAAAAACTAGGTTATAACACTATTTTTTGGAGTCTTGCTTACGTAGATTGGATAAGAGATAAGCAACCCAGCAAAGAAGAGGCGTTTAAAAAATTAATACCCAAAATACATCCCGGAGCCATTATTTTGCTTCACAATACATCTCAAACGAATGCGGAAATTTTAGGTGAATTAATTGAGAAATGGAAGGAAATGGGATACAATTTTTCTACTCTTGAGCGTTTATGCAAAAATTTATAAAATTATCAGCGTCAAAATTCGCCCTTTAAGGGTCTTTGACGCTTTTTGTGTGTAAGTTATGCCCTTCTTGTTTTAAAGTCACCCTGCCGGCGCAAGTTCCGCTCCGACAAGCCAAAAACTTATATTTCTTTCGTCTCCAAAAAGTCTTTTAAAGATACAATCTTCGCCGGTAGATAAAAATTTTCTCGATAGTAATTTGTTTGCAGTTTATTTGTTTAAATTTTTTTCACCATTTCAATAAAATTAGTCCCTTAGCTTTAAAATTTTTAAGAATAAATACAAAAATTCGCCGCAAATTTTTATGTATTTGTTCTATATTTTTATTAAAGCATAAGGTCAATGTCATATTTAAGAGAAAATGGTCGCAAAATAAATTATTAAAATATTCCATAAAAAATATATTAGCTCGTAAAGGCAGAATTTACCTACTAAACTCTCCCTTAGTCACTACTTTAAACTTCGTCTCCTTCGCGTTTAAAATTTTTATTCATATCATACTTGCTTCTAAACAAAATTCTTTAGGTGCGTTCTTTTGCTAAATATAAAAGCATCGTTTCTGTTGTATTTTTTTAATATATCATTCTTACATCTTGCATAACTTACTTTAGATTTGAAATAGCTATACATAGATCTCTTGGGATAAATTTTTTGAATATTTTTGAATATTTTTGTATAAACAAGGCAAAATTATATGGCAACACCTGTTGCAAAGCCCCAGTTTAAATTCTTAAAAGAGTTTAAAATTCTTTCACTATAAGAGAATTTTTATAAAAGAATAGGAGCTGAATATTTTCAAAAATAATTGGTAACACTGACGTATGGAGGTGCAAAGTAAAATGATAAACAATAGAGGAAAAGAACCAAAATTTGGGAAAAAGCCCACAAGGGGCAAGGGGTTTTATATTGCACTAGCAGTATCCGCAGCGTGCATAGGTGGTGCCGCATTGACAACTTTTCAGAGTATGAAGGAATTTTCGGACCCCGAGCAAAATTATTCCGACAGTAGGATCTCGGAAAGATTTCAAAATGCACCGCAGAAAAAAGACCCAACTTTAAGAGACAAACAAGGCCATAACAACAACACTAAACAGGCTGGCACGAGTCCTTTCAAAAAAGAAGGAGACAATGCGGCCAAAAACGCAGAGCAAAATGAAGAAGCCGCCGCAAATGCTAAGCCTTCTAAAAAGAAAGCCGACGACGGAGCCGTAGGGTATCCTTTAGAAAACAAAAGAGTTGAAAAAGGTTTCAGTCTTGAAAAACCCGAGTTTTCTCAGACGCTTGGCGACTGGCGCATCCATGACGGTGTAGATTTCGCGGCAAAGGAAAAAGAAGTCGTAAAAGCTGCGTCCAACGGTAAAATCAGAAATATTGGCAAAGACGAACTGATGGGAGACTATGTGGTGATAGACCACAAAAACGGAATAACAACCTATTATTACGGTGTAAGGCCCAAGGTAAAGAAGGATGACAATGTCAACCTGGGAGATAAAATTGGAGAAATCAGTATGATACCATCGGAACAAGACGAAGGATCGCATCTTCATCTTAAGGTTATGCGAAACGACCAATGTATAGATCCTATAAAAGATTTTCTTGAAGCTGGCCGTACTTAAAATTTTGCATCGCGCTCTTTGGTGATATTTCCCTGCTAAATATAAGCTGCAGGGAAATATTCTGACTGTTTTTTTTGTAAAACTCTTAAAACACCACGAAATTTTTAACTAAAAATACAAATTAAAGTGATCAATTTTTAGCTGAAATTCTATAAGAATAATTTAAAGCTATAATATTTCAAAATTAAAATCTTTTATGATTTGGGCACTAGAATACCTGCTAGAGTTTTACAGTGCGGATTAGGACTAATAGAGTTTTTTGGTAGAAAGTGCAGGTATAAAAGAGTATGAGGTATTATAAAGTTGAAATATGTGGAATTAATACCCATGATTTAAAAGTTTTGCCCGAAAAAAAGAAACTCGAATTGTTTGAAGTAATTAAAACTGGCACGGGGGCAGAAAAAAAGCAGGCGAAAGAAGAACTTCTAACGGGAAATTTAAGACTAGCACTCAGCGTAACACAAAAATTTTTAAATAGAGGAGAAAACGCGGAGGATCTGTTTCAGATAGCCTGCATCGGGCTGATAAAAGCTATAAACAATTTTAATGTGGAGTTTGAGGTAAAATTTTCAACCTACGCCGTACCCATGATGATAGGCGAAATAAGAAGATATTTGAGAGATAATAGCTCAATAAGGGTAAGCAGATCGATGAGAGAACTAGCCTACAAGGCAATACACGAGCGCGACAAAATAACGGCCAAAAATAAACGCGAGCCAACCATTAGCGAGATCGCCAAAAAATTGAATATATCTTCGGAAAGTCTGGTCGTAGCGCTGGATTCCATTTCTACTCCGATATCAATTTATGAGCCCGTGATCAACGGGGAACAAGAAAGTCTGTGCTTTATAGATCAAATAGGCGACAACAGCGACGACATAAACTGGATAAAAGAAATATCCATTAGGGAATCCATCAAAAATTTAAGCGAGAGGCAAAGAACCATATTGGCACTTAGATTTTTTAAGGGAAAAACTCAAATAGAAGTGGCTAACGAGATGGGAGTAAGTCAGGCGCAAATATCAAGACTTGAAAAAAGCACTCTAAGAAAAATCAAGAAAGAGTTGTAATTTTTAAGATATATTGTCGGTCCGAGAACGAATACCGGGCGCGACGATTTAAACGACGGCCTAAAATGGGCCGCTTATGTTTTTAGTTAAAATCTTTATTTTTTCTTTTAAAATCCATATAAATATGCGATTTTTTTAATTCGTGTCTAAAATTTTCAAAAATACGGCACATATCTGCAGCAGACAATTCAACTACATTAAATTCAAAATCTTCGCCTTTGCAAATAGAAATAAAAAGCTCTTTTGACCTAAATGTTTTAATTTTGCAAGTATTTTTTAGATCTAAAATATTGACAGAGGCAAAAGTATCAAAAATCCCTGTTCCTAAGTATTTAGTATAGGCTTCTTTGCGCGTCCAGACTTCAAAAAAAGCACTAGTTTTATCACAAGATCTCAAGACAAACTCCTTTTCTTGAGAACAGAAAAATTTATTTGAAATTTTAAGATTAATCTCTCTTATTCTTTCGGCGTCAACGCCAACACAAGATTTAGAAATAAAGATAATTACGGCCCAATTCGTGTGTGAAATGTTAAAATGAAAACCTGAAAATCCCTTTAAAAAAGGTTTCCCTTTTGGACCTTTTTCCATTTTTATATCGTCTAATTTGATATTTAAAGCACAACAGGAAATATATTTGATCAAGGTTTTGCCCACGGCTTTGGGCAGGACTTTGGCTAAAAAGTCTTTACTTTTATCTTTTATAAAATTTTTGTCAATATCTAAAAATTCTAAGAGCTTATAAATTTCTCCCTCGCTCGCGTCTTCAAAATTTACTATAAAACATGTTTCAAACATTGAAATAATCACCGCCAATTGTGCATCTTGACAAATTTCGCTAAGGACGCAGGGTAAATGGTGCTCTCGTGCTTGAAAAAAAAAGACCATCCAAGGAAGCACTAAAATAATCTGGCGTCTTTTTAAAATCGAAATAGCTATAATTTTCAAAAACTCATCAAATTCGCCAATAATTAAACACTTTCAACCGGCAAAAATCTTTAAATTTGTTAACATATTAAACGTTTTTAACTGCCAAAAAATCGTTAAATTCGTCTTCAGTGATACACTTAACGCCGAGACTTCTGGCTTTAGATAATTTGCTGCCGGGATTATCTCCAAATAGCACGTAATCCGTTGCTTTTGAAACGGCGGATTTAACCCTGCCACCGAGAGTTTCGATGATTTTGCTAACTTCTGATCTGGTGTAATTTAAGAGGCTCCCCGTCAAAACAAACGTTTTATCTGAAAAGACTAAATTATTATTGCTTTCGGTCTCCTCTAGAGCCATTTTAATTTCAAAATTTTTAAGATCTTCCACAATTTGACAGTTATCTTCTATTTTAAAATAATTGAGAATACTTCTGGAAGCCACTGGGCCCAAGCCATCTACGGCTTCTATTTCTTCAGCCGTCGCCTCTTTTATGGCTTGCATATTTTTGAAATGTTTTGCCAAAAGTTTGGAGGCTTGCTTGCCGATGTGGTGTATTCCCAATGCAAAAATCACACAATCAAAACTCCTATTTTTCGACGCTTCTATGGCAGCTATCCAGTTAGAAATTGATTTTTCTATATTTGCCCCAAAAATAGAAAAAATCTCTTTATTTAGCCTATAAATATCAGAAAGAGATAAAACCACCTTTCTTTTGACAAGTTTTGAAATTAAAGCAGGCCCCAAGCCCTCTAAGTTCATTGCATCCCTTGAGACAAAGTGCAGCAAATGGCGGATCAACTGAGCCTTGCAATTCGTGTTGGTACATCTGGTGGCTGCTTCTTCTGGTTCTCTTACTAAAGGAGAATTGCAAGAAGGGCAAAATTTTGGCATTTCAAAAGGAGATCCGCCACCATGCTCAACCACTTTTACAACTTCCGGTATAATATCGCCCGCTTTTCTCACCAAAATTATGTCACCGAGGCGAATATCTTTTTCTTTTATAAAGTCTTCGTTGTGAAGAACCGAACGGCTGACTGTCGTGCCGGACAAAGTTACGGGAGAAAAAATCGCAGTTGGAGTCACAACTCCCGTTCTACCGACGTTAAATTCTATTTTTAACAGTTTTGCTTGTTTTTCTTCTGGGGGATATTTATATGCCTCGGCCCATTTGGGGAATTTCGAAGTGCCTCCGAGGAGATCTCTAGATTTGAAATCATTGACCTTGACGACTGCGCCGTCTATTTGAAAATCAAAATTTCCACGAGCATCGCCGATCTCTTTAATCTTGTGGATGGCTTCTCGCATGGTCGTGTAGGGCCCATAAATCTTGTTAGTTTTAAAGCCCATTTTTTCTAGGAAAAGTATGGATTCTTGGTGATTATTAAAGCTTTTTTCGTTGATCGATTGGACGTTAAAAACAAGAGCACTGAGATTTCTACTGGCTGTTATTTTGGCATCTTTTTGTCTTAAGGAGCCTGATGCAGCATTTCTGGAGTTTTTTGGGGGAACTTTGCCTAATAATTTGCATTCTTCGCTAAAAGCGTCAAAATTCTTAAAAGACATGTAAACTTCGCCCCTTACTTCTAAGAAAGGTACTTTTTCTTTGAGCTTTTTGGGAATATCTTCTATGGTTATAAGGTTTTCTGTTACGTCTTCCCCTACCGTTCCGTCACCTCTGGTGGAACCTCTTACGAAAATTCCGTCTTTATATTCTAAAGAAACTGATAAACCATCAATTTTCGGTTCTACAATGTATTCTATTTGTCCGGATACCGTCTTTCTTGTACGGGCATCAAATTTTAAGAGTTCATCTTCAGAAAAACAGTCATGAAGGCTTTGCATCGGGACTTCATGCGTGACTTTGCTAAACTTTTTTGACGCAAAACCGCCAACGACTTGAGTGGGAGAATCTTTACTCCTGAGTTCACCAAATTCCCCCTCGAGCCTCTCGAGGCTCAGCACCATTTGATCGTACTCGTAGTCGCTTATTTCTGGAGAATCCTCCTCGTAATATTTTTTGTTGTGATATAAAATTTTTTCTCTTAATTCTTTAATCCGCTTTTTCGCTTCCAAAATTTTCAAAGTAAATCCCCTTTAAATTGCACGCAAAATTTAATAAATCGCTTATCCTTTTGCGAACGCAAAGTATAGCAAAAACAGTGTTCTCCAAAGCATATTTGTAAGCTTCCCATCTAAGGGGAAGCTCTTGTATTTTAAAATCAAGAAAGTTCTCATAAAACTACCTTAAATGTAAAAACTTGAGAATTTTTTTAAAAAGACTGATTTAATTTTAAAGTAAAGAAGCCCTGCCCTTGAATTTTTGCTTTAATAAAGACTTATCAAAGGCCCCGATCTTAAGAAGACCTTTGGGAAATTCTCTTAAAAAAAGAAGCCCTGCCCTTGAATTTTGGCTTCAATAAAAACTCATCAAAGGTCCCGATGTAGAATAACTTAAGAAGACCTTTGGGAAATTCTCTTAAAAGATGTTCAAAGCTGAAAATTCCTTTAAAAAAAAATTTTTACTAAGAAGCGTCCAGGGCTTCTTCCAAAGCTTTCGCCAGCTGGTCGGGACATGACGTGCCTCTCCCTTGGCAATTAATACCCTTAAAAGTTTTAATAACATCTTTCGCATTCATACCTTTCACCATCTGAGATATACCCAGAGTATTACCGGCGCACCCGCCTAAAAACTCTACCCTCTTTATGATCTCACCCTCAAGTTCAACGGTAATCTGTCTTGAGCATATGCCTTTAGTTTTGAAAGTGTACACCATAATTCTTCTCCTTGTATGGTAACTCAAATGTGTATGGTCTCCTTATCTCTTAAAAATGCTCTTGTGGCAAATCAAACCCATCGCCTCATCTACCTTGTAAACAAGGGCTCTTGCGCTAGCGTAACAGCAGTCCTCATATCCCCTATTTATAATAGTATAACAAAACGGTAGAATAGTCCATAACATTTTTAATTTTTTTATTTTTCACATATTTAATTGAAAATTACAAACAATAATTACTAACAAGTCTTAGCAAGATTTCTTTTTTAAGACAAGGAGAAACAAGGTGAAAAAAATTAAGAGAGCCGCTGTGGCTATAAGTTTTTACATTTTTATAAGAAGAATTTTAACGGATTTAAACGCTTTGCTAACCGCTATAATTTTTGGAATATTTATTGGGTTTTTAATTAAAAATAACAAAAGATCTGGATCTTAAGGATCCTAAATCATCGAGGTGATTGTCACGATAGAGAGAGTTGGCCGCTATACAATGACGTTTAAAAATCCTCCAAATATCGAAGGATCGGCGTCGGTTTGCGGAAAAAAGGAGGGCGAAGGCCCTTTGGGCAAAGAATTCGACGAGATTTTTAATGACAGCAGGCTTGGAGAAGAATCCTTCGAGAAAGCCGAAAGTAAGCTCCAAACTCAAGCTGTGAAGCTCGCGATAAAAAAATCCAGAATCCAAGCTTCGGACATAGACGTGATTTTTTCCGGCGACTTATTAAATCAGTGTCTTTCTTCAACATTCGGGCTAAGAGAACTTAATATACCTTTTCTCGGTCAATTTGGTGCTTGTTCGACTATGGCTCAAACACTGACTCTGGCTTCCATAATGGTGGCTTCTGGCGCCGCCGATTACTCCGTGGCGGCTACTTCCTCACATTTTTGCGCGGCAGAAAGACAGTATAGATTCCCGCTGGAATACGGTTGTCAACGCTTTCAGACGGCGCAATGGACGGTCACTGGCTCGGGAGCGGCGGTGGTCGGAAAAAGCGGGCAAATCCCGTTCGTCCGGGGGGTAACCGTAGGCAAAATAGTAGATTTGGGAGTAAAAGACACAACCAATATGGGCGCTGCCATGGCGCCTGCCGCGGCCGACACGCTTAAAAATTTTCTGCTTGACACCAAAACTCAGCCGGAAGACTACGACTTAATTCTCACCGGGGATTTAGGAGAAGTTGGCAGTCGACTTTTAAAGGAAATTTTGTCTCGAGAGGGAATAAAATTATCTGACAATCATAAAGACTGTGGATTAATGATTTTTGATCAGGAAAGACAGGACGTGCACGCGGGAGGATCTGGCTGCGGTTGCTCAGGGAGTGTTCTTTGCTCGGCGATTTTTAATAAAATGAGAGCAAAAAGGATAAATAATCTCTTATTTATGGCGACAGGCGCGCTGATGTCTCCCGTGTCTTCCCAGCAAGGAGAGAGCATTCCTTCTATCGCCCATTTGGTTTGGCTCGACAACAACGCGCAAAAATAATTATAACGCCAGAATCACAAAACAAAATTCTCATAGATCGTTAAAAGGCGCCTCCTTGCGAGCCGCGCAAAAATAATTGTCACCAAATCAAAGCAAAATTCTTAAGATTATTTAAGTACATATTTATTTGCAAAGGCCCTTTGTAGTGTGTTAGAATTCTTGGGTGATTGGTATCCATTTTGCAGGGCATTTGGAAAAGGAGTGATCGTATTGAACAAGACCACATTGAGTTGCCCGGCTTTGTCGCGCCTTGTAGACTTTTTTGTAAAATCCTTTTTGGCTGGGATTGTAGTTTGTGTCGCTGGTGTTGTATACATAAATAATAAAGACATTTCGGGAATAATTTTTTTCTCGGTGGGATTGCTAGTAATATTAAGGCTTGGGTTTAAACTTTTTACCGGCATAGTGGGATTTGAAAGTAATTGGAAGAATTTGGCTATTTCTTTGTTTGGAAATTTTGTCGGAATATTTTTTGGCTCGTTAATTTTTAAAAATAAAATAAAAGATCTTGATTTTTTAAGCACTGTAGTACAAAACAAAATTAATTCCGATATGCTATTAGTATTTTTTTCTGCGATAGTCTGCGGTATTCTTATCTACACGGCTGCGCTTAGTTACAAAATGAATCACGATGATGCTTTGAGCGTTATTTTGTGCGTTTCGATGTTTGTTATTTTCGGCGCGGACCACTGCATCGCAAACTCTTTTTTTTATTGCGTTTCTGGAAAATTCAGTCTGAGTGCCTTCGTAAATATTTTAATCTGCGTGCTTGGAAATTCACTGGGCGCGATAATGTGCAGCGTTGCTTCTCCTCTCATGCTAAATCGCAAGATATTTCGGGTTTAACTTTATTTTATAAGGTGGTGCTGAATGAGGCTCAAATTTACTAAAATTCAGGGTTGCGGTAATGATTACATATTTTTTGATTGTTTTAATCAGGAAATAAAAAATCCAAGTAAACTCAGTAAAAAATTGTCCAATCGACATTATGGAATAGGAGGGGATGGTATTGTTTTGATCAAACCTTCAAAAATAGCAAACGCCAAAATGATCATGTTTAACAGTGACGGGAGTCAAGGCGATATGTGCGGGACTGGCGTGAGATGCATCGCAAAATACTTGTTTGACGAACAAGCGCCGAATCAAAAAAATAAAAATGATTTCGCTATAGAGGTCGGGGGTTCTGGCAGAGTTGTAGACGTCAAGCGGCTCGCAACTTCGCCCGAGAGCTTTTATGTTGACATGGGCAAAGCAAATTTTGAAAGGGAAAAAATTCCCGTCGATTTAAATTTAGACCGCGTGATTTCATTTCCTTTAGATGTTTTTGGAAGAAAAATACCAATTACTTGCGTCTCGATGGGCAATCCTCATTGTGTAATTTTTTGTGAAAATGTTATTGATGTCAACATGGAAAAAATTGGGAAATTTATTGAAAACCATAAAATTTTTCCAAACAGAACTAACGTAGAATTTGCAGAGATTTTAGGTGAAAAAATCAAAATGCGCGTGTGGGAACGAGGAAGCGGCGAAACGCTGTCCTGCGGTACGGGTGCTTGTGCATGTGCAGCGGCGGCCGTGGAAAATGGCCATTTTCCTATTGGAAATGAAATTCCAATAGAGCTACGCGGAGGGGAATTAAAAGTTAAAGTTACTAAAGAGAGTGTGTATATTTCAGGCGAAGCTCGTAAAGTTTTTGAAGGATTTGTAGAAATTTAAAAATAATTTCGCGAGTGACATGTGTGTTTCGGGCAAACCTATAAAATGGTGAGGAATTTACAGAAATTTTTTAAGAGATAAAAGTTTAAAAAATAATTTTGCGCATGTCTCGAGGCAGAACACATGGTATCAAGGAATTTTCAGAAATTTTTCAGGCGCTAAAAAATTTTGTAGTTATTTGGCAAAGGAAGATAAAAATTTAGTAGAAATTTAAAAATAATTTCGCGAGTGACATATATGTTTCAGGCAAACCTATAAAATAGTAAGGAATTTACAGAAATTTTTTAAGAGATAAAAGTTTAAAAAATAATTTTGCGCATGTCTCGAGACAGAACACATGGTATCAAGGAATTTTCAGAAATTTTCAGGCGCTAAAAAATTTTGTAGTTATTTGGCAAAGGAAGATAAAAATTTAAGGGAGTTTTATAAATATGACTAAGTATGTTTTTGTAACTGGCGGAGTTGTTTCCGGCTTGGGTAAAGGCATAACCGTGGCTTCTTTAGGAAGACTTTTGAAAGCCCGGGGCCTAAAAATAGCAGCCCAAAAACTCGACCCGTATATTAATGTTGATCCGGGGACTATGAGTCCGTATCAGCACGGGGAAGTCTTTGTGACGGAGGATGGCGCTGAAACCGATCTTGATCTTGGCCACTACGAGCGCTTCACCAGCGAAAATTCAAACAAATACTCAAACCTTACTACGGGAAAAGTCTACTGGAATGTTTTGCTAAAAGAGCGTTCGGGAGAATATTTGGGCGACACAATTCAGGTAATCCCTCACATTACTAATGAAATAAAAAAATTTATATATTCTGTCGGAAAAAAAAATAATGCGGATGTAGTCATCACAGAAATAGGGGGCACAACTGGAGATATAGAGAGCGGGCCATTTTTAGAGGCGATACGACAAGTTTCTTTGGAAGTTGGCAAGAAAAACTGCATATTCATTCACGTTACCTTGGTTCCATATTTAAAAAGTTCGGGGGAATATAAGTCAAAACCAACTCAGCATTCGGTGAAAGAATTAAGATCTCTAGGCATAGATCCAAACATTATTGTCGCACGATGCGAAGCGCGCATAAGTAGGCAAATCAGGGATAAAATTTCTATGTTTTGCAATGTCAAACCTGATTGCGTGATCGAAAATATGGACGTTTCTACAATTTATAATGCACCTATTATGTTGGAAAAAAGCAACTTTTCTGACATTGTTTGCAGAGAACTTGGGATAGAATCCAAAAGACCAGATATGAGCGAGTGGACCAACATGATAAAGCGCATAGAGGGCCGAACAAAAGAGACAAAGATAGCACTAATCGGCAAATATATTAAGCTTCATGATGCATATCTATCAGTAGTAGAGGCGCTTTGTCACGGCGGTTACGAAAACGGCTCCAAGGTTCAAATAAAGTGGATTGATTCCGAGCTGGTTACGGACTACACGGCATCTGACTTGCTTCTTGATTGCGACGGCATACTCGTCCCCGGCGGTTTTGGCAATCGCGGAATACTTGGGAAAATTAATGCCGTAAAATATGCTAGAGAGAATAATGTCCCGTTTTTAGGGATTTGTCTTGGAATGCAAGTCGCTGCGATAGAATTTGCAAGAAATGTGATGGGCGTAAAAGAGGCAAATTCAAGTGAATTTGATAAATATTGTAAATTTAGCGTGATTGATCTTATGGCTGATCAGCAGGATGGCTTGCCAAAAGGCGGAACAATGCGGCTGGGCGCGTATCCTTGTAAAATACTAAAAAATACAAAGCTTATGAAAATTTATGATGTGGAGGAAATTAAAGAAAGGCACAGGCACCGCTACGAATTTAACAACGCTTTCAGGGAAGAATTTGCCGAAGCGGGCGTGACTTTTTGCGGCACATCTCCAAACGGGCTACTGGTGGAAGCCTTTGAGTTGCCCAGCAATGACTTTTTTATAGGTGTTCAATTTCATCCGGAGTTTAAAAGCAGACCCAATAATGCTCATCCCCTGTTTCGTGAATTTATAAAAACCTCGCTTCAAAACTCGGGGAAATTCTAGGATATAACAAAATTTTAATCACGCAATTTTTATATAGGAGGTGTTTTTTGAGAATAAACAAAAACTTTTCAAGCCTTAAAGACGATTATTTTTTCTACAGAGTGATTTCGAAGGCAAATGCTCATCCCCTGTTTCGTGAATTTATAAAAACCTCGCTTCAAAACTCGGGGAAATTCTAGGATATAATAAAATTTTAATCGCGCAATTTTTGTATAAGAGGTGTTTTTTTTGAGAATAAACAAAAACTTTTCGAACCTTAAAGACGATTATTTTTTCTACAGAGTAATTTCGAAGACAAAGGAATTTAAAGCAAAAAATCCCGATAAAAAGGTAATTTCTCTAGGAATAGGAGACACGACACTGCCGCTTTGCGAAGCAGTAATTTCTGCCATGCAAAAAAGCGTT
Source organism: Oscillospiraceae bacterium (assembly GCA_031255515.1). Lineage (GTDB taxonomy): Bacteria > Bacillota > Clostridia > Oscillospirales > Acutalibacteraceae > JAITRE01. Next base: position 19,566 of record JAIRSI010000030.1, read on the forward strand.
TTGGAGATGTCGAAAAAAGAAACATACAGAGGATATGCTTTGGAACAAGGCTATGAATTTTTGCGTCTTTCGATAAAAAAATATTATCAGAAAAGAGGGCTTGATTTTGAAATCTCAGAAATTTTTATCGACGACGGAGCAGGAAGGGCAATTGCAGAAATTCAGGAGCTTTTCAGTACAAATAACAAGGCTTTGATCGTCAACCCCGCATATCCCGCATATGTCGACACAAACGTGATAGCGGGCCGAGAGATAATATTTATAGAAGCTAATGAGGAAAATCTTTTCTTGCCCACTCCCTCCAAAGAGACAAAAGGCGATATAATTTATCTTTGTTCTCCAAATAATCCTACCGGATCCGTCTACACCAAAGAGGGGTTAAAAAAATGGGTCGATTACGCACTGCAAAATAATGCCATCATATTATTCGACGCAGCGTACGAGGCTTTTGTGAGCTCAAAAGACTTACCGCGAAGTATATTCGAAATAGAAGGCGCCAGAAAATGCGCGGTGGAAGTTTGTTCTCTTTCAAAAACGGCGGGTTTCACGGGTGTGAGGTGCGGCTACACCATAATTCCCGACGAACTCGTGTTTGATAATTGCAAGATTAGCAAACTTTGGATGAGAAGGCAAACCACGAAGTACAACGGTCTTTCGTATATCACGCAACGCGGAGCTGAGGCGGTCTTTACGGATGAAGGGCAAAAACAAAACAAAAAGATGGTTGATTATTACAAAGAAAATGTTAAAATTATACACGAAGGTCTGGACAAAATCAAAATTTGGAACTGCGGCCACGGCAACTCACCGTATATTTTTGCCAAGTGTCCAAATGGTATGAGTTCGTGGAAGTTTTTTGACCTTTTGCTAAACAAAATATCAGTTGTTGTGAGCCCTGGCGTGGGATTCGGATACGCCGGAGAAGGGTTTGTAAGACTTTCTGGGTTCGGCGACAAAGACGAAACCGCGCAAGCTGTAAAAAGATTTGGCAAAATAGAAGAATTTATTTCCTAAATCTTTCTTTGAGCGGTGTTTCACTGAATTGCCACGCTGGTTTGCTTTTTGTCGCCCTTTTCCTCTTATAATGGGCAAATTTTTATTTCTTTATGATCTTCGTATTTGGTGGAGTTTAATTTCGTTCTCATGCGGGGCGAATCTTGCGTTTTATCTTTTGCAGCTTTATTCCTTTTGCATAGTGGGCAAATTTTTACTTCTTTACGATCTTCGTATTTGTTGGAGTTTAATTTCGTTCTCATGCGGGGCGAATCTTGCGTTTTATCTTTTGCAGCTTTATTCTTTTTACTCGGTGAAATTCAATTTCGTTTTCATCGACAAAATCTCGTATATAATCTTCAACAACAGAACTCCTGTAAGCGCAAGGGGTCTAAATCGTCATCTGATTTATTATTGTCGGTGCGATACGCTAAAAGCACAGTCTCTTTCCTGGCAAACAGTGCACATTAAATACATTGTGCCATCTGGGCTAACATTTATTGACGACAACATATAAATTTACTCGTTTAATGTGGTACTTTCCCGAGCTCAAGGGGTCTTAAGTGCCAGATGATAACGTATAAATTTACTCGTTTAATGCAGTACTTTCTGCAAGGGATTAGCTTCTTAATCTGCTTTTATTTGCTTAATTCACTTATCAAATACCATTGCCATTTTTTTGCATAAACAAACCCCAATCTGCTTCTTATTTTTTAAAAAACAAATTCCAACTTAAAGAATATAAACTTTCACTTGTTGCTTGCCAAATCTGAGACAATCTTCTTCGCTTCTCATGCAGATATCAATCAGAACTCCTCCAGGCCTTAATGCGGAACCAGTATCTGCAGCTCTAAAGGTTCCAATACCCTCGATATAAACAATAGAACCAAGTGGAATTCTGGTGGTGTCAACAGCCACAACTCCCCCAACAGCTGGAGATCCATCCGCCGTCGTGCCCCCTTGTTTATAAGCTGTGGCTATGCCTTCAATAGATCTCTTAGCATGAAATATTTTTCCGTCTTTATCTTTAAAATTTCCTGAGCCAAGGTGCTCAAGATGCACATATTCATGGGGTTTTGGGGATGATTTAGATTTTGTTCCATTGGTGATCACCTTGTCCACGGGTTCTTGTGTAATTTCGCTGGAAATTTCGATTTCGCCTTCATATTGACCGTTGACAAATTTCTTATAGTAAAAAACTTTTCTCTCGCCTTTGGATCCGCCCTCTTCTTTTACTTCTCCTTCAAAAAGCTCATCAGATTTCCTCATGATGATCTTGTAATCCACTTCTTCTATCCGAGAAGCTTCATTTAAACTCACTCTATCGATCATAATTTGCATGCCCGAATAAACAATGGTGTTACGATCTGGATGACATTCGTCAAATTTATTTAAATCTGCCCCAGCGAAATTAAGCACGTCTTCAACGCTCCATCCGGCGGGTACAACCACTTCTCTTAGCTCTTTCAGACCATCAAGTAATGTTACTTTTAAAAATCTCTTAATCTCTGCGACAGGGTTTTGAGTTAGTCCATCGCCGTCGATAAATTCTAATTTGTCATTTTCTCCCAATAATATACCATTCGCACTCAGGGCATCGTAAATCGTATATCTTGTGGCGAGAATTTCTATTTCATTACCATCAAATCTCACCCTAAAAGGCACAGCGCGTTCGACACGGATCTCAATTTCATATTCACTTTCTTTGGTAACATTTATCTGATCCGATTCGTTTATTTTTACGCCACTTTTGCTGACTAAATCTTGCGGCTTTTCGTCCGCTGGCACAATAAGTTTTATTTCTTCATCGCCGTCCTTTACAACGGCGCTTTTTACTGTGTTCACCGAAAATATTGACGCAAAAAACAAACTACCCATCATCGCCACAGACATGGTTTTTCGAGGTTTGCCAGTAAATTCATGCCTATTATATTTATTGTCTTTCAATGCAAGTTCCCCCCAAAAAAAATAACCTAACTAATTCCTATAAATCTTTATATATTTATTTCAAAATTTTGAAAATCTTGATTAAAATTAAGCAATTTATTACTTAACAAATTTCATTTTATTGCTTTTTTGATTACAAGTCAAATTATCACATCCAGCTATATAGTTATATGTACACACAAGATAATTATACAATATGGGCAGAAAATTAGCGTTTTAACTGCTTTTTATCGAGTAAAAATTAGATTTCATTTATATTACATTTTCGTAATATTTATATTAAAAATATCCCCTAAATAAAATTACAAACCAACACCTTTAAAAAATCTAAAGTTTAAAGGAACATCAGTTTTTAATTTTACTTTAAAAATAATTGTTTGGGAGGTCATTTGAAATATACGTTATATTATGCCAACTTTTAAAAAATGAAACGATCGTATCTTGTTAACAGTTTTTAAAAATGTCATCAGTTTGTCTTTGACTTTGAAACAGTTCTGTGTGACACTTTAGCACATAATAGGTTTTAGGCGAGGGTGTTATTTAGAATTTAAACTGTTATCGTTAGCTTGCAGTTTGTAGACTCAAAGCTGTTTTAAAACTACAATTGGCAATTGATGGATGCGATCGATTCGGGCTACTTTTAAAAATTAGCCTTATCAGTTTTAGATCCACTCAACCTATTTGTAATTTATTGGGGGATGATATTTTAAACGCAACGTTAAGGGCAATTTAAAAAATTTTGAACGCGCCGTTCGCAGTTAGAACCGCGGGCCTTTAAGGCTGCGCGTTGCGAGAAATCAAGCTCCTTTCGCCTTAAGTGTTGTAATAGGGAGGCTTCGCTTTGTCCATTGGACCTTTGCTTTTTAAGAGAGTTTTTCATCCCTAATTGCTCAAAAGTCCATTCTGAGAAGGAGGTCTATTGCGGCTTCGTTGTGATCGGATCTCTAGTAAAGAAATGATAAAATTTTATCGTCGTGCTCTTTGACAATTTTTCTCAAAGCGTGTACCATACTTCTGTAATGTAACTTTTGACGAAAAAGTAAGACTTTTGTGTCAACCTTGTAACTGGCACCCATTGCCATTTAATTTGACTGTTAACCTAGAAATTTCTGGCTCTTAGGAGGAAAATCTGTAAATGAACAGTCGCAACGAAAAGCGGCCTTTAATTGTCGCCATTTACGTTCTAACTTTGGCTTTGATTTTGGTAACGGCTTTGAGTTTTACTCCAGTTATTTACGAAAAAATTAAGGGCTACAGAGTCCAAAATCGGGGTCAGCGACCTTTCTTTAAAAAAGATATGGAGATTCCCTTGGTTGTTGCCTTTGACAACAATTATGTTTGCCCGGCTTTGGTGTCTCTTTCTTCGTTATTTAGCAACGCAAAGGAGGGTACTTATTATAAAATTTTCTTTTTTATAACCAATGAATTCACGCAGGAGAACAAAAACAAAATTTTAAGGCTTTATGACGATTACGAGAATTTCGAGGCTATTTTTTTAAATTTAAGCGAAGAAAGCAAGCAATTTAAGGACATAAATATTTTTTCGGCTCGATTTTCCAAAGAGATGTTTTATAGGCTAAAAATTCCCAGTTTACTAAAAAATCAAGAAAAGTGCATTTACATGGACGTTGACACTGTGGTAACTGGCGATCTTAGCGATCTGTACAATGAAGATTTAACTGGGTATTGTATTGGCGGCGTAGCGGATGGAACCAGGCAAGCAGTACAATCAGACACAGAAGAAAATAGACGAAAGTATTTTGAGTATCTTGGTGTTGATAATATGGATGATTTTATAAATTCTGGAGTTATTCTTTGGAATCTTGTCGAATGCAGAAAGAATAAAGTAGAAGATAAGTTTTTAGAATTCGTGAAAAAAAGTAGCGATGTATCAGGAAGAACTTTAAATGACCAGGATACCATAAATTCTGGCTGTCACGGAAAAATTAAAGACCTGGCCCTTAGATATAATGTTCAGACATATTATGACATAAAACAGCCTTATAACAATGCCGGAATCTTTGTAAAATCATTTAGTGAACGTGTTTGGGAAGAGGGCAGAAAAAATCCCGTGATAATCCACTACGCACTCAACAAGGCCTGGTCTATGTTTGACGTAAATTTTGCAGATAGATGGTGGAAATGTGCTAAGGCGGCCCCAAATTGGGTTTGGACCGAAGTAAGAGAATATGAAAAAACTCTTAGCGGATGAAAACATATAAAATTCAGCACAGCCTTCACAGTGGCAAAAATAGAAAATTTTTTGAGCAAATTTAAACGACAAAAGTCACACTGCAAAACAAAAAATTTTAAAATGGCGCATGTGCTTAAAATTCTAAGAGATTTTAGGAAAACTACAAAACAAAAAGTTTTTAATGCATTTTAAAAGTCAAACTAGCGCGCAATTAACAGCGCTTCTTGTAAGCAAAAAATTTTAACCCCCAGGGGCGGGCTTGCGTGTGTTCAAAGTTCTAAAGAGTAAAGAGGCGCATGATTAGCGGCGCTTCGCAAGACAAAAAAATTCATCTATTAAGTTTTTAAGCGAGGTGTATGTGTTTGAAGTTTTTTTTCAGAAAAAACAATTATTTTAAGTTTTTTATATTAATTTTAAGTTTAGCTTTCATTTTGGGCTCTGCATATTTTGCTCCCAAGATTTACAGAAATATAAAGGAAAAAATGAAGGGGGATTTTGTCTTTGGAACTCCAAATACTGAACAAAATCTTGCGGACGGAATTGTAGTCGTGATAACAGTAGACGACGGTTATTGTCACCAAGCTCTAGTCACCCTTACTTCTCTATTGATGAGCGCAAAAAAGACTACTTTTTACAAAATAAATGTTTTTGTTCCAAGAGAGTTTGGAGACGAGAGCAAAAAAAAGCTCTTGACATTGGAAAAAACTTATAGCGAAAATTGTACGATAGAGTTTATTAGCATGGAAGATTGCTTCACCAATTCTTACATCTCTGCGCATTTTACAAATGTTGTGTATTACAGGCTCAGGGCACCCAGTGTCTTAAATAAAAGAAGCCGGTGCATCTATATGGACACCGACATAATAGTAGAAGAGGACCTTTCTGAGCTGTTCGAAATAGATTTACAGGGCAGGTTATTGGGAGGAGTGCTTGATTCCGCCAGTGGATACAGGAACGAAAAAGAAAAAATGGAGCGAGAGAGCTATCAAAAGGCATTTAATATAAAAACTCTTGATCATTATATTAATTCGGGAGTTTTGCTATGGGATTTGGATGCGTGTAGGGCGGCAAAAGTCGAGGATAGATTCCGCGATTTTCTTAAAAAATACAAAAATCCCTCACAACACGATCAAACCACCATAAATGCTTCTCTTAGTACTGAAGAAATTTTGCTGCTGGACTTCAGATTCAACACTCAAGCTTATATGTTTTCCGAGGCGCCGTATGGGCAAGATAAGGATAGATTTTCCCTTATATTTGACGAAAAACAATGGAAAACAGCTTGGGAGAGGCCGTGTATAATTCATTTTGCGGGAGAAAAACCCTGGAAAGATCCTTCCACATATTGGATAGAAAAATGGTGGAATGTGGCGAGGATAACACCATTCGCGGAAGATATAATTAAACAATTTAGGACCACCAAGTAAAAAAACAACTTATTTGTGTTTTTTAGTAATTAAAATAAAAATTATGATTAATTTACATGGCAAATTATTGCGATAAACATATTGTGTTTTTTTGTTTTATTAGGGTATTGCAAAGAGTTTGCCAGTGTGATACTATGTAAACGTGGATTGGGATATACGGAATTTGAGCTTTAAGTTATTGGGGCATGAAAATTATGATACTTTGATAAAAATTGAGTGGAGGTGCTAACTTACAATGCCAAATATTAAATCCGCTGAAAAGCGTGTTAGAACGACTTTTACCAGAACTCTTAGAAACAGGAGCTATAATTCTGCGCTTAAGACTTCCATCAAAAAAGCGAAAATTGCTCTTGGTGGCGGCCCTTCTGCGCAAACTACCAAAGATGTAATGTCAGCTATTAGTCGTATAGACAGAGCTGTTTCTAAGGGGATAATGCATAAAAATACGGCCGCAAGAAAAAAATCAAAGCTCGCCAGGGAGTTGTCAAAAACTACTTAGATCTTTGTTTTAAATACTATTTGCTAAGGGGCGAATATTTCAAGTGCGTCTTGGACAAACTAGTTCTGTCATCCGCAGTGAGATTCCTTGACAGTTGACAAATTTTTTTATTCGTTAAGAAAGTTTGTCCTGTTGCCGCTGGGCTTAAAATTTCAAACGCTCAAAAGGGGGTTTTGGTTATGCGCCATAGGAAAAGAGAAGCAAGTTCGTATTTTGGACTTATGTTTTCCGCGCTTACTGCGGTTGTGGCTGTTATCGCTTTAATTGCAGCGCTTGCTGCTATTTTTGAGAAAAGGAAAAAGGAAGAAGAAGAATTAGAACGCTATCTCGACGGCTCTATTCAATAAATTTTTTAGAATTTTGCCGTTCGTCAGACGGCGCTTAATTTATCGCCTTCCAAATACTCGCGTTAATTGAGGAGTGGTTTCGTGAGCTTTTTGAAGAGTTTATTTGGAAATTACAGTAAAAGAGAGTTAAAAAGAATTAATCCCATAAAAGACGCCGTCTTAGCTCTTGAACAAAAGTATAAAGCCATGAGTGAGGCAGATCTCAAGGCGCAGACGGCTCTTTTTAAAGGTAGACTTAAAAAGGGTGAGACTCTTGACGATATTTTGCCTGAAGCGTTTGCCGCTTGTAAAGAGGCCGCCGGCAGGGTGTTAAATATGCGCCACTTCCCCGTACAAATTATCGGAGGAATTGTTCTGCATCAAGGAAGAGTCGCCGAAATGAGGACGGGTGAAGGTAAGACCTTGGTCGAGACTCTTCCCGCTTATTTAAATGGACTGACGGGTTTGGGTGTTCACGTCATCACGGTTAACGACTATCTTGCCAAGCGTGACGCTGATCTTATGGGAAAGGTTTTTAGATTTTTAGGTCTAACCGTGGGCGTTGTTGTTGCAAATATGTCGCACGATCGCAAAAAAGAAGCCTATAATGCAGATATAACTTATTCGACAAATAGTGAGCTTGGCTTTGATTATTTGCGAGATAACATGGTACAAGACAAAGGAGAAAAAGTACAAAGAGGTCATAATTTTGTTATCATTGACGAAGTAGATTCGATTTTGATTGATGAAGCAAGAACTCCTCTGATAATATCAGGTCCCGGCGATAAATCTACCCAGCTTTATACCTTGGCAAATAATTTTGCCAAAACGCTATCTCCCGTAACGGTGGCGGAGGTAGATTCCAAAGAAGACACCGATGAGCTTTACAAAGATTCCGACTATATAATTGACGAAAAGGCAAAAACTGCCACTCTTACTCCCAAAGGTGTCGAAAAAGCTGAAAAATTCTTCAACATAGATAACATCACTGACGTAGATAATATCTCCATTCAGCATCACGTAAATCAGGCTATAAGAGCCAATGGTGTTATGAAAAGGGACATAGATTACGTAGTAAAAGATGGCGAGGTCCTTATAGTCGACGAACACACTGGGCGTTTGATGCACGGTAGACGCTACAATGAGGGCTTACATCAGGCTATTGAGGCAAAAGAAGGCGTCAAAATAGAGAGAGAATCTAAAACTCTCGCATCGGTAACTTTTCAGAATTATTTTAAACTTTATAGCAAATTATCAGGGATGACTGGTACGGGTTCGACCGAAGAAGAAGAATTCAGGGAAATATATAAACTTGATATCGTTCAAATTCCGACTAATAACCCTGTAAAACGCATAGATTATCCAGATTCTTTGTTTAAAACCGAAGAGGGAAAATTCTCTATTGTTATTAAAGATATAGTAGAATGCCACAAAAAAGGTCAACCCGTGCTTGTTGGTACCGTCTCTATTGAGAAGTCTGAAGTTCTCAGTAAACTGCTTTCTTCCAAAGGTATCGACCACAAAGTCTTAAACGCAAAATATCACGAAAGAGAAGCGGAAATAGTCGCTCAGGCCGGAAAAAAGGGCGCGGTTACCATTGCAACTAACATGGCAGGTCGTGGTACCGACATCAAACTCGGCGGTAACGCTGACTTTTTAGCAAGAGCTGAGATGCGTCGTTCTGGTTTTTCCGAAGATCTGATTAACGACGCCACAGGATACGCCGACACCTCGGACGAAGAAATTCTCAACGCAAGAAGAACTTATGCTGAACTGGTTGCAAAACACAAAGAACAAACTAAAAAAGAGTACGAAGAGGTAAAAAGAATAGGCGGATTGTTTATAATGGGAACAGAACGCCACGAGTCTAGACGTATAGACAACCAGTTAAGAGGTAGGGCTGGTAGGCAGGGAGACCCCGGAGCCACTAGATTTTATCTTTCTCTTCAAGATCCTCTTATGCGTCTTTTTGGCGGCCAGAGAATGCAAAAACTAATGACCATCCTGAAGATCCCCGACGACGAACCGATCAACGACAAGATGCTGTCCAGAAGCATAGAATCTGCCCAAAGCGCCGTCGAAGGCAGAAACTTTCACTCAAGAAAGAGCGTCTTGCAGTACGACGACGTGCTCAGTAAACAGCGCTACATTATCTACGGTCAGAGGGACAAGGTTATCAACGGAGAAAATATACGCAAATATGTAATTAACATCATAAAAAGAGCAATTTTCGATATAGTCTCAAAATATCTCCCAACCGAAAAATACGAAAACGACTGGAATTTCCAAGGTCTTCGAGACTATTTCTTGGGTTGGATGTTAACTGAAGACGATTTTAAGCTTGAAAAAGCTCAGTTAAAGGCATTTTCGGCTAAAGATATAGAAAAAAAACTTCAGCAAAAGGCTATTTCCATTTATGAAGAACGCGAAAAAAGTTTGGGTGATAAATTGGCCCGAGAGATAGAGCGGGTAGTTTTGCTTCGCAATGTTGACGAAAAGTGGATGGACCACATTGACGCCATGGAGGAGTTAAAGCAAGGGATAAGACTTCGTGCATATGGCCAGAAGGACCCCGTAGTTGAGTACAGACTTGAAGGATTTGAGATGTTTGACGACATGATCTCTTCCATCTGCGAGGGAACTACTAAGATTCTGCTAAGCGCCAAGGTGGGTCAGCAAGGCTCCGCCTCTTCTAAAAAAGTTGCACAAATTAATGACGTGGGCAACATAAGAATTCCCATCTCCAGTTCTAGCGAATTTTCAAAAGATCTTACCCCATCTGGTTTTATTAAAAAAGATGCACAAATTAATGACGTGAGCAAGATAAGAATTCCCATCTCCAGTTCTAGCGAATTTTCAAAAGATCTTACCCCATCTAATTTTATTAAAAGAAGAAAAAAGCAAGGTAGAAA
>JAIRSI010000003.1 GCA_031255515.1 Oscillospiraceae bacterium
TCCCTTTTTCCTTTGCAAATTTTTTAAGATCTTGCTTGTTTTTACATTTTTGCTTTGCCTCTTTTATTAATTGAGGATTTTTTTTTGCGATTTCTAACAATGTCATAGCACTTACCTCTCTGATTGTTTTTGATTTTAGCTGGCTAAAATAAACTTAAAACCCTATAAATCCAAATATTATTCGGCTGAACGTTTGAGTTGATTACTTAAGGCAATTTTTGAGTTTTGTTTTGAAAGTTATCGAGATGTTTCAAGTTTGAATCATAAAAGTCCCGTCTGCATTCTTAAAAACTTTGTTTTTTGGATACTCATCATAGGTTGCCTTGCCGCCAGACACTTGACCGAGTTCTTCTGTGTTTAGCTTACCATCAGAAGCCCCAAAGTCTCCGTTCACGTAAGCATAAGCGCTGCCAAGTTCTGAGTCGCTTATGTCAAGCCCTTTTTCCTTTGCAAATTTCTTAAGATCGTGTTTGTTCTTGCATTTCTGCTTCGCCTCTTCTACTAGTCGAGGATTATCTTTTGCAACATCTAACAATGTCATCGTTTTACCTCCTTCATTTTTAAAAATCGAGTTATGCGCTGTGGTAGATTTTTAAAGTTTCTTGAAAGATTGCTCTTTTCAGAAACTTCTAGTATTCTAAACATTTTTTTAGGACTTATTCATTGGATGCGTTTAAAATTTTAGATTCAAGGGTTTTGTTTTGGACAGATTTGTTATTTTTAATGGTGTTATAAACAGATAAGAAGACCCAAATTATTCAAATTTATATTTTTTGTGCATAATAATATGGTTTTATTTGACAGTTTTATAATTTAATACCAGTTTAAGGGCAATGGATGTTTTAGTTAATGTGCGCCAAGGGCCGAAGATAGATTGTGATAGATTGCCCTCTTGACGTTTCAGACCGTTGCAAATGAGATGTGAGTTGTCACTTGCGAAAAATGAAATTAAAATTGCTTTGAGCATGACATTGAATTGTAGTTTTACGTTTAGTATTTTATTTTTCTAAAACTACGATGCTGTAATGCATTCCAAAGATAGAAGAATTAAGTTCAAGATAATATTTTTTATTCTCTTGCTTGATTTTATCTTCAAGATCAATTGTTTTAAGGTGAATTGCCGCTGCCGATCGCAGTATCGCTTGAGGATTTGGCGAGCACTCTGGATTTCCCTGAGATGTTAATATTTCCACCCGAACTAGAAAATGCCGAGGGGGTCGATGGTTGTTCCGCTGCCAGAGCTGGTGCTTTTTATGTTCCATTTTAGCTTATATTAACCGTAGTTGTCCGTGGAAGTGCTACAGAGCGAATGTAAACGTTAACTGAGTTTTGCGTGTTCGTGGATTGGCAGTACATATAATTTGAACTGTCATAGTTATATGGCACAAGCTCTAGAAATCTTGGTGTGTTTGAAGAATTGACGATTGATATATTAACTGATACATTAACGGGGACGGAGTACGCATTGCCTAAATTTCCAATATTGCTGTACCTTATGACAGTTTTTTATTTGTAATATTCACATTTGTCTGCTAGTCACCCGACATACTCGGTACTGTCACAATGACTCTGCAATTGTCCCCGGTTATTTCCAACATCGTGTTGCACGAGATAAGTACGATCGTAGCTCTCACAATCGCATATCCTGCGTTCGGGTCCAGCTCTGCGCTGTGTTTCTTGCTCTTCCTCTGAGAAGCACGGTATCGCGCCAGATTTGCCACCGTCACTTGAAGATTTAGACCAAGGCAATGAAGAGAGAAACATTCCTTCTTCTAACTTGCGAGAATTTACCTGAGGTTATTGTTGCCCTCTGGGTTTTTCCATATGGATAGTCCTATTTTAACTAGCAAATACACCAGATACAGCCAAAGTTAAAGTCAAAAATATCTCTGAAAATTTTTTCACTGTCTTGAAATCGTTCACAGTCTTATTCTCTCCTTTTAATTTTTTTTAAAAAATAATGCTACAAACGATTGTGTCCATTTATCAACCGTAATACATTCCCACCAGATACGAATCAAGCTTCAAAAAAAGTGTACCCATCCCCGTTCGCAATTTTGCCCTTGGGATTTATCTTTTCAAAATGAGACGTCAACAAAAATACCCACCTACTCGCTTTCGTTTTCTACGCCAGAGAGTGCAATTCTAATTTTAGGATTCACCCTCGTGCCTGGGGGTTTAACGCCCGATTCATCATAGGCTATTTTGTGCGCCCTTACCGCTTGCTTATTCCTTTTTATTTTCCCTAGTATTAAGAGTCAGCGTAGTTTTTATGATTTTGACAAAAGGCTCCTCGACTCCCGCATCGTGCAAATAAATACCAAGACTATACACGCTAGGGGGAAGTGTTTCAAGGTAATTGCCAAACAGCGTTAGAGTGTTTTTATTTACCTGATAATCCTGGCCCAGCGTCAAAGTTTTATCCTGAGTTTTGTTTATTAATTTCGAAAAAGTGTTGTCATTTAGCGCCACCTTAACTTCTATATTGCTCATGGTGTCCCTGACATAAGAGACCTCTTTTTAATTGACAGTGCTGTCCTCAAACAGCACCACATCCGTGCTTTGAATGTACGAAATGTTCCTGACATTGTCAATTATTTTTGCGTAAATACAAAAACTTTCGTTTAATTTTTCTAAATTTTGACCATCCTTAGGATCCAGCGTAAATTTTGCCTTAAAATTTTCGCCCTCTCTTAAAATTTCAAGCTCTTTCCAGATAAATTGATTGCCTGCTATCGGATTGCCTCCTTGTAAGAATCTGGATATCTGTCGTCCGACGGATCAAGAAGAATAGCAGCTCTGTCTCCTTCTACCAGTTCGGCTTCCGTCCAATCAAGGCCCGCGAGCTCGTCTTAGGCGTAATCTATACAGGATTTCCTCCCACAGAAATTTGGGCCGTGGGTCGTATTGTGTCTATATTAATGTGTGCTATGATTTGTCCGACCAAGGTGCCGCCGTTGGTTTCCTCAACCGTGACTCCGTATCTCCCGTCCTACATCTTGCCGCTTTGGCTAGATGCGGCGGTTATGCCCTCTAGCTTGGTTTTTAGATTGCAAGTTCCGGTGTTTGAATTGCCGCCGCCGATTGCAGTGCCGGATCCATTGGATTTAGCTAGTATTTTAGCATTTTTTGTTGCCGCCGATCCCGGTGCCATTTTCCGTTATCACATCTAGCTCCGAGGAACCCGATATGTGTCAATGCTGCAATTTTCGCTGGAGCCGGGTATGCCGCCTATTCCTGAGTTATCAGAGAAGGCTCTAACTATTGCTTTGGCTTGATCTTTTATGGTGAAGGTTTTATCTTGAATGGCCCGGCCGTTGGTGGAGGGGCTTTCGTTGTTAAAAATATCACTGACGCCTCTAATATTCAACTGAGAGTTATCGCTCAAACTTAGTGTAGGTGTATTTAGGCGCGGTATCGTCAATTTACCATTGCCTTCAAGAGTTGCTGAGCCGAGTATTGGCGATAAGTCATATCCATTTTTGCATCATCGTGGATATTCAATTCAGACATTTGGTATATGTCGAACCTTGGCTGCGGTATCGTCAATTTACCATTGCCTTCAAGAGTTAATGAGCCGAATATAAGTCATATCCATTTCTGCATCATCGCGGATATTCAATTCAGACGTTTGGTATATGTCGAGTCTTGGCTGCGCGGTATCGTCAATTTACCATTGTCTTCAAGAGTTAATGAGCCGAATATTGGCGATAAGTCATAATAATTATATCTCATATCCATTTCTGCTATGGTGAAGGTTTTATTTTGAATGGCCCGGCCGTTGGTGGAGGGGCTTTCGTTGTTAAAAATATCACTGACGCCTCTAACATTCAACTGAGAGTTATCGCTCAAACTTAGTGTAGGTGTATTTAGGCGCGGTATCGTCAATTTACCATTGCCTTCAAGAGTTACTGAGCCGAGTATTGGCGATAAGCCATATCCATTTTTGCATCATCGTGGATATTCAATTCAGACATTTGGTATATGTCGAGTCCTGGTTCCAGTCATACAGAACCCGCTAAAGTTAATTTTGCATCTTTAAAAGTAAGGTTTCTAAATTTCACAGTTTTTTATCTTATTGTCGGTGATGATAAATACATCGCGATGCCCATTTTCGTACACAGTGCTAATAAAGCCATTCTGGTTCGAACTTTGTAAATTAGCATTGTAATGTAAGATTGTGCTGCCTCCTAGATATTGACTAAGGTTTGTAAATATTTTTCTGTCGCTATTGCAACGAAATCCCATATGTATTGGAGCTTTGAGTGTCGTTTCATCGTTTAAATTCCACACCTTAACATTTATTTTGTCGATGCCGCTGTTGGGTATGCAACACTACAGTTTCTTGTTCGTAATTTGTATCAAAATCCTGGACAGGCGATTGGTCAGATTTGCAGATAATACATTCCTTTTGATATGTTCTTATTGTAAACGAGTATATGCTACTAGTTACGTTAATTACTGTTTCTTCCGAGGGTTTTTGTGGTACCGCGGCGCTCTCTACGACCTCGGGTTTCTCGTTTTGCCCAACCACTTTTCCGACACTTTTTTCCCATATTTTTTTGCTATACCTGTCAACAAGAAAGATTATCTATTTTTGACACGTAGCACTATGTTTTTGAAAAGTTTCCCACTTTTGACGTGCGTGGTGTTATATTTTTATTCAAAACAACAATCGTGCCTTTGTTGGTAGCCAAACTAACTTTCACGCTGTCCATAAAACTTTGTATTACGACAAAACCCAGACCCGAGCGCTCCTTGCCTCCTGTTGTGAAAAGCGGTTCATCGTTTTATTGACGTTCGGTATATCGCATCCTTCGTTTCTAATTTTGATAACAACACGGTTTTTGAAAATTTGAGCTGTTATAAAAATTGCGCCGAGCGTCTTGTTGTAGCCGTGTATTATGCAGTTGGTAACTGCCTCTGAAACTGCCTTTTATATCGGAGAGCTCCGAAATAGTTGGATCAAGCTGAGATACGAAGGCGGCAATAGAACTGCGAGCAAAGCCTTCATTAGATGAGCAACTTGCAAATTCAAGTTTTATTTCGTTAATAAATCTCAAAATCCTTCACCTTTCTTTCTACCTGTGCGCAGGGACGTGTCTTAAGAATTTATAGGTTAAAGAAGCAGGTAAATTAACCGAAGTGCCAATCATCCGAATCTCAATCCGCAGTGCCAATCATCCGAATCTCAATCCGCGCCCCGGAAATCAAAAGTCTTACCTTTTTTCTTTCATAACTCCAAGAGCCCCAAACTCGAAAGCTTGATTGTTCTTTTTGTGCTATCCGAGGTACCGATCACCCGAAGTCCACTTTCCAGAAGTCTTATGTTCTTATATCTGACCATGATCAGCCCTATGCCAGAACTATCCATAAATTTTATTTTCCTAAAGTCTAAATATAACGTTGTTAGAGTGCTTTTTGGTAATGTAATCGTCAATAAGCTTCTCTTATGAGCCTCCAAGCGGTGTGATGATCAATGTCGCCTTCTAGCAAAGCGATGTATTCGGCACCGTCTTGAGTAATTTTTACTCCCGTTTCAAAATCACCCTTTGTTAATAATCAAATGCCCAAAAACTCTGCACAATATGTAAAACAAAGTATCTTTTTCTGATAGATAAAAATTTAAGATTTACTGCAGGAAAAAAATAAGTCTATGTATGAATCAGCCTTCATCTTCACTTTACACGATTCTGATTTATTCTTTCATCGTTTTGTGTTGTCAAAATCAAAAGGACTAAAATTATCAAATTCTAAACGCAAAACTACTGGACAAGAAGTTAATTAGCGAACGTGATTTACAGCTTAACTAAATAGATAAAAATTTAAGATTTACTGCAGGAAAAAATAAGTCTATGTATGAACCAGCCTCCATCTTTATTTTACACGATTCTGATTTATTCTTTTATCGTTTCATGTCGTCAAAATCAAAAAGACTAAAATTATTAAATTCTAAACGCAAAACTACTGGGCAAGAAGTTGATTAGCAAACGTGATTTACAGTTTAACCAAAAAGTTAACCGAATTCAAAAACTTAAGGCTTAGACATAATTGTCCCTTTGCGGTCTTATTTTGAAGGTTAAAATTTGGCGATTTTTAGCTAAAAAAATCTTTTAAATTGCAAAATGGTCCAAAAGTTGTGATTACATTGCCTCATGCTTTATTGGCAACGAGAATGTTGCGCTATTTATAAAGAGGTTTGCAAAGAGATGTCTGACAGCTACCAAAGTCGCTCAAAGAATCAAGTTTACAAAAGATATTTTGTATGTTTATACAAGATACTTTGTATGATTGTTAAAACAGCCAAGGTTACTCCTATGCGAACACGTTCCGACAGAATTGCTAATCAGCAAAACAATTAAAGCCACACGAATACGCTTCAACATTGCCGCCAGCAAAAAACAACTAATTCTACTACGTGCCAACAATTACTACCAACAAAACGATCGAATCTGCGCGAAACGACTTCTTAACAACTATTCAAAACTGTAGCTATTTCGATTTAGAATAGACGAAAAATTCTCTGAATGTTTCCTTGAGTGTGTCTTTTCGTTGGCGCCAAAGTATCATTTCTTTTGCGTCTTTCAAATATGTTACTCTTA
>JAIRSI010000082.1 GCA_031255515.1 Oscillospiraceae bacterium
CAAGCTCTCATGCGCCAAGTAAGTCAGCACCTAAAGTCTCACAAGCACGTGGAAGGTTTTCGTAAGGGAGGATACACAGAAGGTGGTATTGGCGCGACTATCGCGCGGCTAATTTAGAGCGCAGTGCCGTTAGCCCTTTGTGTAATCAATAAAATACTTGAGCTTCGAAACAAGGACCGCTTGATCGCGAACCCGATAAAAATATTTCGCTCGACGCTAAAAGATCCATTGCAATTCAAAATAAGCACTCCACCTAATCAGTCTCAACCAAAACTTTGCAGCCAAACTCCGATTGCGTGGCGGCGCCAATTACTCTGCGAATGGCATTAGCTATCTTGCCATGTTTGCCTATGACCCTACCAATATCTCGTTCATTAACATGAAGTAGATATGTAATAAAGCCCTGCTCGCGATCCAAAACAGATTTCACGCGCACTTCTTCAGGGTAAATAACCAAACCTTTGACAATAACCGATAGTACATTTTCCAAGCCTTTGATCACCTCAATACATTTTATGGGGTACAGCGCGCCCATTTATTAAGAAGCAATAAATAAAACTTAAGAAGTAAGAGAATTAATTAACTCATTCGAGTGTGAACTCTTTGCATCAAAACTAAACCACAACATTCATCCTACCAGAAAAGAGAATGCAAAGCAACAACTAAAGTAACCAAATTAATCTTAGGAAATTTATATTTACAAAATTAGACACCTGTGTTAAAATGAACAAAGAGTTTGGTTTCCTATAAGAAAAGGTCTTTAAAAATTCGGGTGCCCGCAGTTTTAGGCGGATTTAGCTTTGATTTTTCAGGAATTTAAAGCAATAATAGTACTAGTTGTCAGATTTTACGCAAAACTTAAATTTTATAGTCTTTATTGTAATACATGGGGGTCTTATGCTTGTCTCGATGAAATGGGTCCAAGAATTTGTAAATCTTGACGGATTAGATTTGGATAAGCTGATAAATCAGTTCTCACTTTCTACTGCAGAGGTAGAAAGCATCAGCCATAAAGGCAGAAATACATCCGGGGTCGTAGCGGCAAAGATTTTGTCGGTTAAAAATCATCCAAATTCTAAAAAGCTCCACCTGCTGCAGGTCGACACTGGTACTGAAGTTGTCCCTTGTGTTTGCGGTGCTCCAAACGTAAAAGAAGGCATGATAGTCGCCTTCGCCACCGTGTCTTCCAGCGTAAATGGCGCTTCAATCGGGCGTGCAAATCTTGCCGGATATGAATCCTGCGGCATGTGTTGTTCGGAGGCTGAGCTTGGTATTTCGGGAGAAAGCTCTGGTATCGCGGAGCTTAATTTTAAGGGCGAACTCGGCACCGACATCAAACGTATTATAGACATGGACGATGTTGTCTTCGAAGTGGACAATAAGTCACTCACTAACCGCCCTGATCTCTGGGGAATTCACGGAATCGCAAGGGAATTTTGTGCTATTACAAATAGAAAGCTAAAAGAGGTCGACGTTGTCGATTGTAGCGCCTACACCACACTTCCGAAAATAAACATCGAGCTTTTGACGCCAGAAGTCTACAGATATTCTGCTATTTCGCTTGATAATATAACAAAAAACGATACTCCACTCGACATGAAAATACGTCTTTTTTATTGTGGAGTCAGAAGCATAAATCTGATCGCAGATCTGACCAACTATGTCATGCTGGAAATTGGCCAGCCAATGCATGCATTTGACGCTAGCAAAATCCAAACACTTCAAGTTAAGCATTATAATGACCCGTTTGTTTTTAAAACATTGGACGGCATAAACAGAAATATCAACAAAGATGTCATGATGATCTGCTCCGAAGATAAGCCTGTTGCGATTGCAGGCATAATGGGCGGTCTTGACTCAGGGATCCGCCATGACACTAGTTCCGTTGTGCTTGAAAGCGCCACTTTTGACGCCGTCACCATAAGAAAAGCCTCGAGTTTTTTGTCCTGCAGAACGGACGCCAGCGCACGTTTTGAAAAAAGCCTCGACACAAACATGACCACAAAAGCAATAGGAAGATTTTTAAAACTCGTCCGCGATCTTGACCCCGGTGCCTCGATTACCTCCGCCCTGTCGGATGTTTGCACTAAAATGCACAAGCCTCTTAACATAAAATTTAGCAAAAAATATCTAACTAAATACATGGGAATCGAAACATCAGACGATGTAATCTTCAGGATTTTAAAATCTCTAGGTTTTGAAATTAAAAATAAAAACGAAAATGACTTTGAAGTTTTGGTCCCTACTTTCAGAGCGACCAAAGATGTCAGTATTAAAGCAGATATAGTCGAAGAAATTACCCGCATTTACGGGTACGATAATATTAACCCTTGCGCTCCAACGGCCTCCCTCCTTCCTGTAGAATTAAACACTAAAAAATCTTTAAATCGTACAATAAAAGACATCTTAGTTAGAAGATACAATTTGCATGAGGTTCATTCCTACATCTGGTGCGACGAAGCTCGTTTCAAGGAAATAGGTATTAAACTGGCACCAGGCCTTAAAATTCTAAACTCTGTAAATCCCAATCTCACTACATTGAGATCCTCCATGATTCCCACACTCTTGTCTTTTATTGGAGAAAATAAGACTTTTAGCGATGCTTTTGGCATCTTCGAAATAGGTAGCGTCTTGGTTCTTGACGAGAATAACAATTATGAGGAAAGAAAAAAACTGGGAATAGTTATGCTTGACAAGATAAATTCTTGTGAAAAATTGTTCTTTAAACTGCGAGATATTGTCTTTGATCTAGTGCATATATCCAAGAATCGCAAGACTCTATTTAGGCACACAGATTCTAATTATCTTTGGCAGCATCCCAATAACACCGTGGCCTTAAATGTCTGCTCAAAGGACATCGGTTTTATAAGTGTGCTGAATCCAGCGGTTTTGCAGCACATAGACAAAAAATCAAGCATTGTCTTTGCTGAACTTGATATTAACTTAATTTCGTCTATTAAAAAACAAAATCTTAGTTGGGAAGAACCATCTAAATTTCCAGATATTAAGGTTGATTTATCTTTCGTTCTAGATAAAACCAAAACTTACGACAATATTCTCGAGCCCATAAAATCTTTAAATCTTGAAAATTTAGATACTGTTGAGTTAATAGATATCTTTGAAATAGACGACAAAACATCCAGTCTAACAGTAAGATTAGACTTTGTATCTAAAGAAAGAACTCTTTTCTATGAAGAAGTGCAGGATCTAGTAGACAAAATAACTGAAATTCTTGCATCAAAAGGGATATTTTTAAAGGGAATTTAACAAAAAATTAACGTAAAATTTAAACACTAAAAAAATCTTTAAAATATAACTGTGATATGAATCGGGTAGGAGACTAACCATTACTTGATTAGCTAACCTCCCACACCACCGTACCTACGGTTCCCTATGCGGCGGTTCTCCCGTTTTCACTTACTTTGCAAATAGTAGCCAAAGCCTCGGATATATATCTAA
>JAIRSI010000086.1 GCA_031255515.1 Oscillospiraceae bacterium
TGATCGAGCAAACTCTCTACGCACTGTTTTAAATGCTTCCTTAAGAATTATAAACAGTAAGTACAACGGCAAGTTTCGTTTCATCGCTAGTTTCATTCGTTTCACTGTAAACATGTTGATCTTTTTGGTAAAAAAAGTAAAACCGTAAGAAAAAGCAAACTAATCGCAGTGCTAACGAATGATATTTTCTGCTCCTCGCATCCTAAGTTCAAATTTAACTACATTTTTTGACATTTTAACGTATAATTATCTCCATCTTCAAAAATAATAAAACCATTATTTTTGATGATATTTTTTAAATTAGTCAAATTTTTATTAATTTTAGGGGGCATGCCATGAAGATCTAAAAATATGGTATCAATGTGTTTTAAGGCACCGCTTTGATCAAGCTCGGGGATTATTGCATTCTCGCAGCCTTCGCAATCTATCTTCAAAATCTTTTTCTCTTCTTTTTTATCACAATATTCAGACACAACCGCCTGTATACACTCTGATGCTTTAAAAAATCTTGTTATTTCCCCTTCAACATTTTGTTCTTTTTTGTCGGACATTCCAAATGGAAAAATAAAAATTTTCTCTTTTAATTTTTCACTCAAAAGCACATTTTTTCTTGAAATTTCTACCATTGAACCAAAAGTTTCAAAAACAAAAACACGGCTTACATTGCTAAGGGAAGCAAAATATAATGCTGTAAATCCGTAATCAGCTCCCACGTCTATAACGATGGCCTTTTTATTGTCGGGCAAATTAAAGTTAACATGTTTATCCATAAAAACTTGCTTAAAAGCTATTTCATCGTCGTTCGATAACAACTCTACTTTTATACAGTCGTTAAAGACAAAATTTTGTTTTGTAGGAAAACCATTTTTTTCGAAAAGATATCTTCCGTATTCGCTTATCTTATATCCAGAATCTTTTACTTCTTTGGCGTATTCTTTGTTTAAATCTATTGGCGTAAGCCATTTTGCTCTAGCTGCATCGCTTCGCGTCAACAACAAAGAAACTGCGAAAGAAACTACAATTGCTAAGAGCAAAAACGATAAAATCTTTATTGTTGCATTTGATTTTAAAATTCTGCTTGTATTAAATATCATTTAATTCGTGCCCCCTTTAATTCATGTTTTCAATATATTTACGTCAGGACTTTGTTTTTAATACTTTAATACTTAGTTAATCAACAGAATAAAAACCCCCAGGCAAAATATCAATCATCTTTTGAGGCGCACACCAAAATTTAAACAAAAAATTTAACTTGCATAAGACGCACTTTTCATGACAAAACAGACTTCTTTCGAAATCTAAAAATGGGTTCCATAAAGTACTTTAAAATAATCTCGGATAAATACAAAAACAGACAGAAGCGGTTTGATCTAAGGTTTGATTTGACAGCCGGAACTTGTAATTTTGAACTTGGGAAAGCCAGATTTTAAAAAGGCTTTATCGTTCTTGCAAGCGATGGTGCTCCAAGTAAACTTTTTTATCGACAAATTATCCTCGCAGACTGGATTATGAAATTAAAACCATTTCATCTGTTACTATGGTTAAAATTTCTCATATTAGTACCTTGCTGCGTAAATTTTAGCTTATTGGTACGGATTCCTACATTCCGATCAAAACTCTTTAGCTCGGGTTCTTTGTCTCACTTAATTAATTCGTCCAACTTTTTGGGATCAAATCTTAAAAACCAGCTAAAACTCGAGTCTCAAAGATTTTAAAACTATCCAAAAAGCTATCGATATCTATTAAAAATCGAAGTAGTCGCAAAGAAACATTTCCTGTAATTTGGGCGCTCCTGAAAATCTCAAAAGACATAGCAAGCTATAAAAGTTTTGAAAAAAACTCTCTAACCCTCGGATGTTTTGGGCTGAAAAACATCTCTTTGGGCGAAGTGTCCTCAAGAATCTTGCCGTCACCGAAAAAAACCACTCTCAAAGCAACCCTTCGCGCAAACTCCATCTCATGCGTAACAAACAACATAGTCATACCAGTCTCGGCGAGTTCCTCTATCACCAGCAAAACTTCTTTTACCATTTCAGGATCCAAAGCAGAAGTTGGCTCATCAAATAACATAACATCTGGACTCATAATTAAAGCTCTTACTATAGCAACGCGCTGCTTTTGACCGCCCGAAAGAGACGAGGGATAAGCAAGTGCTTTATCGTCAAGGCCCACTTTTTTCAGTAAGGTATAGGCTTCTTCTTGGGCTTTTTTGAGGGACTTTATTTTTAATTTTACCGGAGCAAAAATTATATTTTCCAAGACGTTAAAATGAGGAAACAAATTAAAATGCTGAAAAACCATGCCCAAATGCCTTCTTATCTTATTTATATTGCAGTCACCGTCAAATTTTATATCTTCGCCCTTAAAAATTACAGAACCCGACGTAGGCCTTTCAAGACCATTTAAACATCTTAAAAACGTGCTTTTTCCAGATCCAGAAGGCCCTACGATCGCCACTCTTTCGCCTTGTTTTACGCAAATGCTAACGCCATCCACAACGCGAATCTTTTTGTCGCCAGTCTTAAATTCTTTAACTAAATTTTCAGTTAATATCACAATCTATCTCCCTAAAATGTCACAAAATCAAAGTCAGGTAGCCACAGCAGCCTCCAAACCAACTATGTACTCACCTTCAGGAATAGCAAAACATAAGCACTCCTCTATGATGACTGGCACAATAAAGCAACAACACCCGCACCTTATAGTTTCTCTAGACATACATATTTTCGTGATCCTAATCTTCTTGTCGATACTCATCGCTGCCAGACAAAACTTGAGATTTGTGACAGCTAGAAAATAAATTCAACTTCACTTTCATCTTTTGCAAGAATCTAAAGCTCGTCTGCCAAACCCAGTACGAAAGATGAACGCACCTATGGCTATTCCGATTTAATAGACGCCAAGTTCCTTAGGTGTTCCTTTTAATGTGTCTTTTTGCTGGTACGAAAGCATCACTTCTCTTGTGTTTCTCTAGCACATCATTTTAATATTTTAACACAGTTTACTTTAAATCGGAATAGCTATAGCCCAACAGCAACCCGGCCTGATTTCTATATCTTCCCACCGTACGCTGCGTAGCAAAACACCTTCATTGTCGTCAACCTCGGCACAGTTAAATAATTTTTTTGAACCAGCTGCACTCAGGCTCTTTGAACAAGCAAAATAAAAACACTTATCCTGTTTATTTTTAAGGCCTGAGCAATCGCGATAACGCTTAAACTTACATTACCGCTCACTTTTGCAGGTAGCAAAGCGGCGCAAGCTTACTCTTTGAGCTGAAGCTCGAGCAGTCACGACAATGTTTAGGCTAATTGCACACGATCATCTTTGCAGACAATAAAACGCGAATTCCCTTTTGGTAGCAACCCAACTTAATCTATTGTATCTTTATCAGCCGAGCGCCACACAGCAAAAAATTCTGCATCACCTTGTCAGTCTTAGCACAGCCAAATAATCTTCTGGACTAACCACTCGTCCGACTTTGTGGACAAATAAAACAAAAACTTGTTTGTCACTTTTTTAAGACCTGGGCAATCGCGACAACATACAAATCAGCTGCGCT
>JAIRSI010000064.1 GCA_031255515.1 Oscillospiraceae bacterium
AAGTTCTGCGGGAGGAGATGCAAGTCGAGATAGTAACCACAACAAAACCACCGTCAGTTAGAAGGTAAGAGAGGCTGTGCCTATTGAGCAAAAAATGAGTATGTAAAAAGGCACAGAGGAAGAACACGAAAGCGCTACAAGGGGTGCTCGGCAGAATAGATTTTGCTACAGAAAGTTTAAATCGAAATAAAAAACAAAGAGGTACTAAGTTAGAAAGCGAAGGCGCTGTACCTATCAGATAGAGAGTGAAAATATGAAAAAGAGGCGCGAAGTATCACGAGAGATACCTAGCAGAATGTCTTCTAACGTGAAAATAGGAGTCAGCACGGAAAATAAAAAGGGCACTACAGGTTAGAAACCGAGGGAGCTGCGTCTATCGAGCGGAAAATAGGAGTCGAGACAGTACGTTAAGAAAAGTGCTATTAACTAGAAAGTGAGGGTACTATGCCTAGGGAGTATAGAACCATAAGAGAAGTTTTTGGCCCTCTGGTGATGGTTTGCGATGTCGAAAACGTCAGATATAACGAACTCGCAGAGATTGAATTGGCAAATGGCAAAAGGTGCAAATGTAAGGTGCTTGAAGTCGACAAAAATAATGCCCTATTGCAGTTGTTTGAGAGCTCTGCTGGTATTAATTTAGAGAGCAGTAAAGTTCGTTTTCTCGGAAAAAGTATGGAAATTGGCGTATCGGAAGATATGCTGGGTCGCGTTTTCAATGGTTTGGGCAGACCCATAGACGGCGGTGCGGAATTGATACCCGAGAAGCGTTTAGATATCAACGGAGTTCCCATGAACCCTGTTGCTAGAAATTATCCCGAGGAGTTTATACAAACGGGTATTTCTGCTATTGACGGCCTTAATACTCTCGTAAGAGGTCAGAAATTGCCGATATTTTCGGCCAGTGGCCTACCACACGCGGCGCTTGCCGCCCAAATCGCAAGGCAATCAAAGGTAATAGGGACCGACGAGCAGTTTGCGGTCGTGTTTGCCGCCATTGGAATTACTTTTGAAGAATCTGATTTTTTTGCGAGCAGTTTCAGGGAAACCGGAGCGATCGACAGGACGGTTATGTTTGTAAATCTTGCAAACGATCCGGCCATTGAAAGAATTGCAACTCCCAGAGTGGCTATTACCGCCGCCGAATATCTCGCATTCGAAAAAGATATGCACGTCCTGGTGATACTTACTGATATAACGAATTATGCGGATGCTTTAAGAGAAGTTTCGGCGGCGCGCAAGGAAGTCCCCGGGAGGAGGGGTTATCCGGGATACATGTACACCGATCTTGCTTCTTTGTACGAGAGAGCGGGAAGACAAAAAGGTAAACAGGGGAGCCTTACCATGATTCCCATTTTGACCATGCCAGAAGGGGATAGAACTCACCCAATTCCAGATCTTACGGGGTACATTGCTGAGGGCCAGATTATATTGAATCGAAATTTATACCTTAACGGAATAACTCCACCGATCGACGTTTTACCTTCGCTTTCGCGATTGAAGGATAAAGGCATAGGTGAAGGCAAAACACGGAAAGATCATTCAAATACTATGAATCAGATTTTTGCAGCTTATGCTAGAGGAAAAGATTCAAAGCAACTTATGACAATTCTTGGGGAAGCGGCATTGGACAAAGTAGATATTTTGTATGCGCGTTTTGCAGACGAATTTGAAGAAAAGTATGTTTCGCAAGAAAGTACGAGGGATCGTTCAATAGAAGAAACTCTAGAAATTGGTTGGGAGTTGTTAAGACTTCTACCAAGAGGAGAACTCACGAGGATTAATGACGAACTTTTAAAGCAGTATTATGATAAAGTTTTGTAGTCTGAAAAGAAGAGCCGACGAAGATCAGTGATAAATTTTGTAGCAGCATTACGATAAAATTTTAGAACTTGTACTAATAGACTAGAATCCACGTAATAAGGTGTGAATGTGAGAAATTTTTACAATTACAAAGCCTATTTTCATATCGGGTCCAGTTTTGGAATTTCAGAGTTTAGCGTCTTGTAAAAATATAAAATTGGGCCAGAAGATATGTTGGTAAAAGGTGAAATTTTTCTACTTTTGGGGAAAGAAATCTCTTTCTAGCGAAGCTCAAAACGAAACTGTAATTACTGATGTCGCCGAGACTTCCGTCGAACGTCCAAAAAGGAGTGCAAAATACTATTTTAGTAAAAAGAAACAGCATACTTTTAAAAGGCAAAATCGTTGCAAATAAGGTTTTCAAGACTTGTGATTTGTACCAAATTTTCACAAGGCAAGACACATGATTTTAAACTTTTTAAAGATTTAAAGTTTCTTACCTAAGGAGAGATATAAAACTGTTTGGAGACAGTGGATGTCGGGGTTTGGATAATTTTCACTTGGGGAACCTGTAAACTCCAAAAAATAAAACAAAAATAGGCTGCTTATAAAAGAAGACAAAAGAGATAATTGCGAGATTTCAAAAAAGAGGATTTTAGAAGGAAACGATATAGGTTTCATAAAACGTTTTAGGACAATCTCTGATAGATACAGAAACGGACGAAAATGGTTTGGCTTGAAATTTGATTTGAGATGGGGGTTTGTGGTTTTAAACCGAGGAAGCTAGATTTAAAAGAGGTCTAATTTAATAGGATTGATGGTGAGTTTTATAATTTTAGTTAGTTTTTTTAAACTGACAAGTTCGAGATATATATGGGGGATTTATAAATTATATGGGTAATTATGAAGAAAAAATAAATAATACTCAAAGGGGCGTTAGATCATAGGAAGCTAGATTTAAAAGAGGTCTAATTTAATAGGACTAATGGTGAGTTTTATAATTTTAGTTAGTTTTTTAAACTGACAAATTCGAGATATATGGGGGATTTATAAATTATATGGGTAATTATGAAGAAAAAATAAATAATACTATAAAAATAATGCTCAAAGGGGCGTCAGATCACACTTGTGTTGATGATATAAAAAAGAAACTTCAAGAAGCCTTTGAAAAACAACGCCCGCTAAAAATTAAGCTTGGCTTAGACCCAACGGCGCCTGATATACATTTGGGACATTCAGTAGTTTTGAGAAAAATCAGACAATTGCAAGATTTAGGTCATAGGGCTGTTATAATTATAGGCGATTATACTGCGCGTATAGGCGACCCCTCGGGTAAATCTAAAACTAGAAAGCAACTCTCCGAAGAGGAAATATTTAAAAGTGCCGAAACGTACAAAAAACAAATATTAAAAATTATAGACCCCGAAAAGACAGATATCAGATTTAATAGCGAATGGCTATCTGGGCTGAATTTTGGCGATGTGATAGAGTTGTGCTCCAAGTGCACTGTTGCGAGGATACTGGAAAGAGACGATTTTAGTAATCGGTACGCCAATCATCTGCCGCTTTCTTTACACGAATTACTGTACCCATTGGCACAGGCTTACGATTCAGTGGTGGTAAAGTCTGATATAGAGATGGGGGGGAGCGATCAGACGTTCAATATTCTCATGGGCAGAAACATTCAAAAGAGTTACGGCCAGGAGCCGCAATTGACGATTTTTATGCCCTTACTCGAAGGTACAGATGGCATTGAAAAGATGAGTAAAAGTTTGGGGAATTATATCGGAATAAACGAGAGTGCTCACGTTATGTACGAAAAAATTATGAAGATACCAGATGAGCTTATAGCTCGATATTACACCTTGTGCACGGATGTACATCCGGATGAAATAAAAAATCTTTTAGCAAATAAAAGTGAAAAAGGTAAAAATCCTCGCGACACAAAAATGAATCTCGCTCATGAAATAACAAAATTGTACCACGGTGAAGGCGACGCTATTTTAGCGCAAAAAAGATTCGTCGATGTTTTTCAAAAAGGGGAGGTTCCAAGTGACATATTGAGTTTAAATGTTGATGTAAAGAGCGACGTTTTGATTTCGGATCAAATTGTCAATTCGCTGATAGAACTTGGAGAATTTAAGTCAAAGAGTGATATCCGCAGAATTTTTTCTCAAGGCGGAGCCCGAATAAACGACCAAAAAGTGCTTAATGTTTCTGACTTGGCCGCGCAAACGATAGGCGAAAAGGTAAATATATTAAGACTTGGCAAGGGCAAAATGTTTAAAATTTGCAAAATGCCAGAGTGAATGTAATTAAAACTTTAAATAAAGAAATTTTTAAAATATAAAGTAAAGATATATCCGTACGGATGATAATAAAAAGATAAATATACTAAAAACTTGACAAATGTAAAATGTTATAATTTTTAAAATATCAGAATAAATGAATCAAAGTTTGGTGAAAGAATTTATAAAATACAGGGTAAATATGTTTTAATATATAAGAATTTAAAAATCTAACATTTTAATCTTAAAATCGAAAGGAGTATATATCATGGTACACAAGTACCGTTTAGGCGACAATAATTTTGTTTTAGATGTTAACAGTTCTTGCGTTTATATTGTTGATGATTTGGCCTATAAATTGCTTGATTGTGTCGATGAAAATACGAAAGAGTTTCCATTTGAAATTATAAAAGAATTTCCAGGTGTTTTAGAGGAAAAATTGCGAGAATGTTACGATCAATTATATGAGTTAAAAATCTCTAATAGGCTTTTTTCTAAAAGTAACGACAAAATTTTTAAATACGTTTCTGAAAATCTTCCTTTAAAGTCACTTTGCCTCAACGTTGCCCACGATTGCAATTTAAGATGCGAATATTGCTTTGCAGCAAAAGGAAATTTTGGCGGAAAAAGAGTCCTGATGCCTCTTGAGGTCGGGATAAGATCAATAGATTTTTTAGTAGAAAATTCTGGTTCTAGGCATAATCTTGAGGTGGATTTTTTTGGTGGCGAGCCTTTAATGAATTTTGATGTGGTCCGAAAAATTGTTGAATATTCCAGAGGAATTCAAAAGAAATACAGTAAGAATTTTCGTTTTACAATTACCACAAACGGATTACTTTTAGACGACGAAAAAATAGACTTTATAAATCAAGAGATGTGCAATGTTGTTTTGTCTCTAGATGGCAGAAAATCTGTAAACGATAATTTACGACTATTACCTTCTCGTCAAGGATGCTATGAGAGAATTTTACCCCTGTTTAAAAAATTACTTAAAACCAGGCCCGCCAATAAAAATTACTATGTAAGAGGCACGTTTACCAAGCACAATTTGGACTTTTCGAATGATGTTTTACATCTGTCAGATCTGGGATTTAAGCACATTTCCATAGAACCTGTCGTTTGTAACAGTGACTTGCCATATTGCATAGAAGAATCCGACATCGACAAAATAAAGAGTGAATATGAGAGACTTTTTAACATTATGCTCAAAAGAAGCGAGAATGGATCAGATTTTAGTTTTTTTCATTTTTTTATAGATTTGGATGCATCTCCTTGTGCCATCAAGCGTATGAGAGGATGTGGCTGCGGGAACGAGTATTTGGCCATCACCCCAGAAGGAGATATTTATCCTTGTCACCAATTTGTGGGAAAATTTGAGTGGATGATGGGAAATATTTTACAAAAAACATTTAACAAAAATATCAGAGAGACTTTTTCTCAAATAAACGTATCTTCTAAGGATGATTGCAGGGATTGCTTTGCCAAATTTTACTGTAGCGGAGGCTGCTCGGCTAACAATTGGAATTACAATCAAAATCTTTCAAAGCCCTATAAAGTTTCTTGCGAATTGCAAAAAAAGCGCCTGGAATGCGCCCTTGCCTTGCAATCGATTAAAAAAATCTCCAAATGTGACAGTATTGATCGGTTGGTAAATATTTGCAAGAAAGGGACGTAAAGGGGCTTGGGTTATGTTAACACTAGAAAGTAATTCTCCAGAAGAAACTGAAAATATAGGAAGCGAATTCGCCAAAAAATTACCCGACAGGCCGGTGATTATTGCGCTTTACGGAGATTTGGCCGCTGGAAAAACGACTTTTGTCAGAGGTTTTGCGCGAGCTTTTAACCTTGCATCTGATGTTACGAGTCCAACTTTTTGTTTGCTGAATGAATATGAAGGCGAAAAAAATTTATACCATTTCGATTTGTACAGGATTTGTGATTGGTACGGACTTTTGTCCACTGGTTTTTTTGACTTAGTAGGAACAGAAACAATGATAATTGAATGGAGTGAAAATATCTGCGAGTATTTGCCCCGCGAGGCCATAAAAGTAAAATTGGAAAAGGATTTTTCTAGTGAAAATAAAAGAATTATCACTATAAGTGACTACAATTAACGATAAATGTAATTTTAAGCGGTAATTGTACTTTTTTTCAAGACTCAAAAATTAATGATAAATGTAATTTTAAGTGGTAATTGTACTTTTTTCAAAACTCAAAATATGTTATAATTTGACCATAAAATATGATAAGATTAAAAACATGAAAGAGGAAAGTTCAGGAGTTTTACGAACACTTGAGAAGCATACTTTCAAAAGAATGATTAAAGTTTTAGAAAAATGAAGAAAATTAAAAAAGCGAAAAGCAGACGAAAAAACAAGCTTTCTTTGAAGGATTGTCTATTGGTGACGCTCGAGTATTTGCCCGAATGTAAAGCCTACTTTCATATCGGGTCCAGATTTGGAATTTTAGAATTCGTACCAATATAAGGTATGGATGTGAGAATTTTAACTATAACATTAGATGAAACGGTTTTAATTTTATAATCCAGTCTGAGAGAATGACTTATCCATGAAAAAGTTTGCTTGGAGTACCATCGTTTTGACAAAATTTCTTATATTCATATCTTATTACGTAGATTTTAACTTATTGATACGGGTTCTTAGAGCTTAGTATTTACAAAAATATAAAATTAGCCAAGGGGATATGCTGATAAAAATGAGGTTTTTTCGCTTTTTTAGGAGAGAAATCTTTTTCGAATGAAGCTCAAAACGAAACTGTAATTATTGATGCTGCCTAGGGATTTCTATTTAACATCCAAAAAGTGGCAGAAAATCTACTATTCCGATAAAAAGAAGCAGCATACTTTAAAAACATAAATCGCTTCAAGTAAGGTTTTTAAGGCTTGTGATTTGCACCAAGTTTTTACGGGACAAGACACATGGTTTTAAACTTTTTAAAGATTCGAAGCTTCTTACCTAAGGAAAGATGCAAAACTGTTTGGAGACAGTGGATATTAAGGTTTGGGCAATTTTTACTTTAAGAACCTGAAAACTCCAAAAAAAGAAAACAAAAAAATAGGCCGCTTATAAAAGAAGATAAAAGAAATAATCGCGAAATTTCAAAAAAGAGGATTTTTATAGAAAACGCTATAGGTTTCATAAATCGCTTTAGGATAATCCCGGATAAACACAGGAACAGACGAAAACGGTTTGGCTTGAGGTTTAACTTGATAGCCGGGATTTGCAATTTTGAGACCCCCGTAAGTTAGATTCGAAAGAGGTCTATTTTATGTTCCGTAATAATTGTACGTCCATGATAAATCACATCTTTTATGAGATTTTTAAAGATTCAATTTTTTCAATGGGAAGACCCGTGGTTTTGGAAATCAAAAACTTGTCAAAACCTTCTTCTAGTAGATTTATCGCTATTTGAATACTACTCTCAATTCTGCCCATTTTTCTGCCTTCTTCTATACCTTCTTTTCGACTTTTCTCTATGCCTTTTTCCACAGAAATCTTCATATTTGCGTAAAATTCGTCATGATTCTTTTTCATGGTCGCTTTCATAACAGACTCATCTTCATTTAGGCTTATCAATTTACACATCATCCTGGCAATCTCAGTGTTTGCTTTGTCCGACATTTTTGATCCCCCCTCTTTTTAGTATTAAAAAATCTAAGTTTTAATATTAGAAGATCTTCTTTTTTTTCGAGGCATTCTTTTGATAATTTTCTTGGGTTTTAAAAGTAAAAAGTATTCGAACTTTTTGACATTAATACTTCCCTTTTGTCGTGCGACTGAAAATAATTTGCATGCATGTTTTTAAATTCTTTTCCCGACAAAGCGCTGTGATTTGTAGCGAGGCAACTACTGTGAACTTTTTGAGCCTAGAATATTTATCTCTCGCTGCTATGCAGTTGGTGCCAATGTTATTTTGAGTCTCAAACTGTACGCGCTCCGGTAAATAATTATTTAGCAAAACTTGGCATTTCTAGTGGAATTATTTCGCTTTGCGCCCTTCTTTTTGAATTTTACGTCGCTAGCACTTATTTTATTTCCTGCTCTTTTTGCCTTAAGACGAGACATCGATTATTTGCAAATTGCTCGCAATTCTTTTGTTTGAATTTTTTTCATTGTCCAAAGAATCAATGCTTTAGCCTTAAAATTTTTAAGAATAAATACAAAAATTCACTGCACGCTTTTATGTATTCGTTCTGTATTTTCATTAAAGCATAGGGCTAATGTAATATTTAAGGGAAAATGGTCACAACTAAATAAGTTATCAAAATATTCCATAAAAAATATACAACTCGTTACTAAATTATCTATTTGAGAGCATGCTGCGCCCATTTTGCGGGCGACATTATTGTTCAAAGTAATTACCGAGTTTGTGTTTTGATTTTCGTCCTAACTTTGGTAAATATACCCTTTTTACTTGCGAAATCGATTTATATTGATTCATTGCGTCCGTTTTTATATCAATTGAAAATGTGTCCTGCTCAGTATCCAATAAATGAAAAACTGAATAAATTTTTACTTTGAAATTTACTGTTTACTGGATCTAACTTACTGTGTTGTCTTTACTTTAAGCTAATATAATCCGAAGTGTTTTTCAAGCGTTTTCGCACCAATACGCGTGAAAAATCATCTATCATTTCGCAGGTAATATCTAACACACAACAAACACCTTTTGATTTTGACTGCCACCGCGCAACAATTTATTGATCTTTGTTGCAGCCAGGAGGGAGTTTTGCACATGCAACTGGTCTCATCTTCGAACCCCAAAGGTAATTTTCTTAGTGTATACGAAGCTAATTGGCAGGCCATCTTAATAGCGTTGTCAATTCACTAGTGCCGGCAGTGAATTATAAAATTGTTTCAAGCTGGGTCTGGCGCAAGGATGTGCATGTTTTTTGGTGTGCCCGGCATGGACGATAACTTGGTGGCGAAAGTTCCCCCATATACAGACTTAGCAGTAGGAACTGTTAGCAGAAGGCAAGGGTGTCCATCGTGAGGTGGAATCTGAAGGAAGCCAGAAGCAAACCCTCGGTCTGACGAATAGAAATCACATAAGGCAGAAGTGGGACGAACGAGTCTGCCAAACAAGACGAAGTCCAATACTGCTCGAATCCCACAGTGTAAATGCGGCAGATGTATGAAGGGAAGGTTATCGTTCTTACCCGGGGAGATCTCATAGGCAGATAGAAACAGAGTATGAAATCTGCAGTAACAACGAACTATGGGAAGTCAGCAGAAGTCATAGTACCAGCTGTGAATGTACAGACTGGGAAGGACAGAACTTTATGAGGTGGCGGTAAATGGCAGGCGGAGAATTTGATGGACATGATATTGTACCGAGATAACCTAAATAAGGCGTTCAAACGTGTAAAATCAAATAAAGGTGTAGGAGGAATCGATGGGATGAGCGCAGATGAACTTCTACCATATCTCAAAGAGAATCAAGAGCAGCTAGTTTAGCAGATAAAAGATGGAAAATATAAACCCAATCCAGTCCGCAGGGTAGAAATACTCAAGGAAGAAAAAGGCAAGAAACGAAAAACTGGGAGCACCTACAGTAGTTGACCGAGTATTTAAGCAGTCAATTATGCAGGTGCTAAATCCAATATATGAGGAACAGTTTTTTTGAAAAAACAGCTTTGAATTTTGACCAAAGAGAAACCGGGCACCAAAAGTACTGAGGAAATACCAACAAAATGCAAACGACAGTCACAAATACGTGGTAGATATGGACTTTTAGAGGAATTCTTTGATACAGTCTGCCAAAGTAAACTAATAGAAATATTAGCTAGAACCGTCATGGATGGTAGAGTAATATCGCTAATCCACAAATATCTGAATGCAGGAGTAGTAAGCA
>JAIRSI010000079.1 GCA_031255515.1 Oscillospiraceae bacterium
TTTTAAGCTTTTTAAGGATTTAAAACTTCTTAGCGAACTTTTTCATGGATAAGTCATCCTCGCAGACTGGATTATGAAATTAAAACCTTTTCATCTGCTGTCATAGTTAAAATCTCTCATATTTATGCCTTATTACGTAGATTTTAGCCTATTAGTGTGAATTCTAAGATAATCTCGGACAAATACAAAAACAGATAAAAGAGGATTTTGTGGAAAACGCTATAGGTTCCATAAAATGCTTTAGGATAATCTCGGATAAATACAGAAACAGATGAAAATAGTTTGGCTTGAAATTTAACTCGATAGCCGGGATTTGTAATTTTGAGCCCAGAAAGTTAGATTCGGAAGAGGTCTGATAAAATCCTTCACACCTTTCTCCGATCACGTTTGGTACAAAAAGTCTCTTTTTAAAAAGCTAATTTTAATGCGTCTCAAAGTATCGACAGCGCCCAATGCTGAACTGCCAAAATAATCAGCGATTTGTTTTAAGGTAGTATCCGACTTCTTGTCTGCGTAGGCTTTTGGCTCATCAAAATAGAATTTACTCGCCATCGACGACCTCTTGCTCGGAACAGTTATAATCCAGGTTGAAGCAATTTTTGCTATGAATCTGTTATAGAACTAATCATTCTGATTGCATTGCCTTGTGGTAATAATCGGAGTGAATTCTAGAAATTTTATCCCAGCTTGTTTCCTGTATTTTTTCTTTAATTTTTTTAATATAAAATTCCTCGTGTTTTTTTGAATTATTTTTTTAGTAGTGCATACGATCGCTTCGGGGGAAGCAGTGATCTCAAGCGTGTAACTATAATTGGTCAAATCTCGGGTAATCGCAGTATTTGTCGCAATTATTGGTTTCTCGGCGGCAATTAAAAATCCAACGAAGCCACTTTGAACACATTCCCAAAATGCTTCATCTTTCTTGCGATAAAAAGCAAGCAGGATATCGCAAGCCTGCAAATATTCTTGCACCTCTTCTTGTGAAAGAAATTTTTTAATAAATTTAATGTTAGAAGTTAAACTGATTTTTTCAATTTTTTTACTCGAAAAATCTGCATATCCGAGATGGGAGCCGTTTTTGATATCGCAAACTGCAAGCAAAAACAACACCTTTTAGTTTTTGAATTCATTTTGCAATTTTGTAATGGCATCTATAACTTTGTCGAAACCCTCGTATTCGGAAGCAAAACCATGTGTTCCCAACACTAAAGCTTCTTTGTCGATTCCCATCTTTTTTCTGAGTTTCGTTTTGTCGTGCTTTTGAACTAAAAACTGACCATGAGAAATAACTACTATATTTTCGGGGGTTACTCCTTTTGAAAGCAAAATTTTCTTGTACGCATTTTTATGTACAACTATAAATTTACATTTGTTTAAAATCGCGGCTATTTTTTTCGCGACGATAGATCTTTCGGATCACTTTGAAAAAAGCTTGTTAAAGAAGAGTGAAAGATTATTATCAACGGTTTTATGTAGAGAAATTTTCGTTATAATAAATTTTAAAAATTCGCTTTCAAGAAACAATCCATTTTCGTGTTGCACATGGACCATTTGACAATCAGAATTTAAAATTTCGTCAGCCAAGCTTTTTAAAGAACCGCCTCTGTGCCAAAACGCCCCTTCAACTTGAAGCAAATTTGTTTATTCTTGTGTTTTTAAAAGACTTATTCCTTCTTTGGAAGGATAAATTTTAAACTTAAAATCTTTTAAAGAGTTATATAAAAAGTCAGAATATTGAGCTAACCTACAATTATCTTTCCAAGTCGTTACGACGGCAACGGTTGGTCTTTTAGATTTTATTATATTCTGTTTTTTACATTTTATTTCTCCGACTTTTTAAAAAAGCCAGTAGCTCAAAAACAATAAACACTAATGTGTAGCTAGCAAATTTTATGGCGCTTTTTGGAAATAGTTTAATATAGATCACACCTCTTAGGCTTCAAACAAGTTAATTTGGAATTTTGGAAGCCTTCACAACTCTAACGGGACCCTTCCCTTGTGATAAAATAACAAAGTTATTTTTAAAAAGAAGATTTTCTATCTTACTAAAATCGTCACCTCCGTTGCCATCTTCGATAGAATGCCATTCAAATAATATAATGTCGAATTTTTTTAAAATTCCAGCATTATCTAAACACGGAAAAATACTGTGCTCTCCCCCTTCGCAATCCATTTTTAATATTAATTTTTTGCCGCCACATTTTGTTATGATTGAGCTGAAAACAGACGAGGCTTTTTCTAGATTAACTGTAATTTTTGGAAAATCATTGTTTGCGCTGTTCATTGTTTTATTGTACGTACTATTGAGCCCGGAAAATGGTTGCTGTTTAATTTCTATGCTTTCTTTTTTATCCGACAAACCAAAATCATAAACAGAAATTTTCTCTGAAATATCTTTATTGCTCATTCTTAAATTTTCTTTAGCAAATTCTAATGTTTCTTTAACGGGCTCAAAGGCATAAACGTGATCTACATTTTCTTTTAACAAGAAATATAAAGATGCAAGACACACATTCGAGCCCACATCAAAAACTACATATTTCTTGTTAGAAGGTGAAGAGAAGCTGTATGAACCATATATAAAAACCTCATTAAAAACAATCATATTGTCTTCATCGCGAATTTTAACTTTTATACGGTCATTGTATATGTAATTACCTTTCACAAAATATCCACAAGTATTCAAACTTGACTTGCAATTGTCGTCAATTTTAAAATCGCTCTTGGGCGCTTTGCTTAAAATTTTATTTTTACTAAAAATGTCTACAGGAATATAACTTTGAGTATTTTTTTGAAAAACATCGTAGTTAATAACAACGTTATTTTGTTTGGATTGCAAATTTTTTAAAAAAAAAATAATAGCAATAAGAATGCATAATAAGGCAAAAAAAGCTACAATATTACCGTTTTTAAATTTTTTTACCAGCATAAAGCGCGCCCCTTTTTTATTTACTTTAGTAAAAAACAACTCTGATGCCATTTCTTTTAATTTACTCATATGTATTGTAAATAATCTTATGTAAAATATTTTATACATAGCATTCTTTTTGTAAAATATTTCTCCGAAAGGGCACAATCGGTTTTATGTAAGAAGTACGGGAAAAATTGGCCACAGATTGCCGGCGCTTTCAAAGCTGAGGTCATCACGCACAAAACAACAACCCACGATATTACCACAGGGCATCACTTTTGTACGAAAAATATGTGCAAAAAATCAGTCATAATTAAAAGCAGAATTTCAAAGCCAAAGCTTAGCCACAGAACAACGATCCCATATTGCCACAGAAATATCATCTTGTGCGAAAAGTGCGTGTAAAAAAAAAATTAGCTGTAATTAATCACCACCGGGCTTCCAAAACTAAAGCTACCAATAAAATAGCAACCCAACATTACCAGGGGAGAAGTAAAAAGAGCGAGCATTAGGGCAATTCTCTTACGATTAAAGCTCTCCTCTAAATCTAAACTTGCTCGTAATACCCTGCGGTCTAGAATATAAACTAAAAGAGATGCCACAAGCGCCGCTATTAACACCATGTAGGGCATAACTTGCTCGTTACGCGAATAAAGCGCCAACTCTTGACCATTTTGTGAACTGGAAAGCCAAGAGAACACGCAATTGACTGCAAACCCCACCAAAGCCCCAAGTAAATCGGCAATAAAACTATTTTTCCAGATTGCTAAAATTACTTTTTTGTAACTGCCCATAACATCTGGAGAGTTCACCATCTTCAAACTTATAAATAACACAACACTGTCAAGGACGAAAGTCACAGGCAAAAGCACCAGCCAAATTGGAGGAATTAAAAGAAACTCGGGCGCAGCAAGTGTGAACATTCTAGAGATCCCCCTTTTTTCTGCTTAATGTAAAACAAAATATTCGGAGTAATCTCCGTACAGTGGCGGCGTATAAAAACAAAAATACCAAATAAGAAACTCCTAAGAAACTCCTAAGAAACTCCTAAGAAACTCCTAAGAAACTCCTAAGAAACTCCTAAGAAACTCCTAAGAAACTCCTAAGAAACTCCTAAGAAACTCCTAAGAAAC
>JAIRSI010000049.1 GCA_031255515.1 Oscillospiraceae bacterium
TCTTTCCTTATTTTCTCTACTTGTAAAATTAACTTGAAGTCTAAAGGTACCACTTTGCGCACGGTGCACAGTTCTTTAAAGCTCTAATTCACGCTTTTGTTTTTTTGTAGATCTTGCCGAGTGACATCACAGTTATGATACAGCTTGGCCTCTTTAAAAAGTTCTTTCCTTGTTGTCTTTAGCTTGTTTTCACCGTATAGATTCAAAAAACATAGTATTAAATAGGCGGGGAATTTTATGAGAGATTTCTTGCCGTTTGAATCTATTTAAGGAATGTGAAATATAACGAATGAGATTACTGGCGAGTATTTTGTGGATAGTGTTTGGTGGACTAGTTTTGTCTGCTTTGTGGTTTGTTTGCGGCCTTATACTGTGTTTTACCGTGATAGGGATTCCCGTGGGGATACAGTGCTTCAAATTTGCAAGTTTGACGCTTTGGCCTTTTGGTAAAAAAGTAGTGTATTCTGACGACGTTGGTAGCTTTTTTTTAAATCTTGTGTGGATACTTACCTTTGGCTGGGGCCTTTGTTTATCCGCCGTTGTCGTTGGAATATTGTGGAGCATAACGATAGTAGGAATACCATTTGCCATTCAGAGTTTTAAATTTGCCGAACTGGCTCTGATGCCATTTGGCTCCAGAGTAGTTTTTGAAGATTAAAAATTTTTAAATCTATTTTGAAAGAGGGCGCCAATATTTCGGTGCCCTTTGGTGCGTGTGCCTGCAAAGGAACTTCAGCTAAATTACTATCGAGAAAATTTTTATCTCCCAGCAGAGACTGTATCTTTAAAAGACTTTTTGGAGATGAAAGAATATAGACATTACAAAGTCTTTTTTGTCTGTTATCCTAGAATTTGATGAAAAAAGATTGGAGGATTTGCAAATAATTGACGCCGCATCTAAGACAGTAAAGAGGTAGGGGGGATAAAATAAGCATTAGCGACGTAAAATTTAAAACGAGGTAAAGCGAGAGATAATCTTGCTACAAATGCTAGGTTTTACCTGATAACTGTCTACTGGAGCGCATCCAATTTGAGGCGAGGATGGCTAGAGCGATGGTGCTCCAAGTGATTTTTTAAGGATGAGTCATTCTCGCAGATTGTTTAGAGATTATGAGATTAAAACCGTCTCATCTGCTTCTACGGTTAAAATTTCTCATGTTCATACTTTACTATGTAGATTTTAGCTTATTGATACGAGTTCTTCATTTTATAGCTATTACGACAATGCGTCCTCTTGCTAGGCATAGAAGTATCATCTCTCTTATGTCTTTTTAATATGCCATTGTAGATTTTAGCTTATTGATGCGAGTTCTTCATTTTATAACTATTACGACAATGCGTCTTCTTGCTAGGCATAGAAGTATCATCTTTCTTATGTCTTTTTAATATGCCATTTTTGTATTTTACCATAGTTTGTTTTAGATCGAAATAGCTATAGTTTAGCATGGAACTATCCCAAGATCAATATTGAGCAGGTCTTTAGATTTATTTTTAATTCCAGAATTTTTGGTGAGATTTATCGATAACTAGCGACGTTCGTTTGGAGTAGTTTTGTATTTTTTACTTGTATTTTTAAAGATATTGTGATATAATTAAAATCAATAAATTTCTGCTAAAATTATCTAAATATAGAAAATAGCGCAATGCTATATTTTATTTATCTAAATGGCAGTTATGCAGAATTTTAAAATTTTTTAAAGAGAGCGACGTGAGATTTTGAGTAGTGTAAATATGAAAGAAAATAAAAAAATTAATAACAGGGCTTTTATGAATATGAATTGCTATATTTGCACTGCTTGTCGCTGCTGTTGTTGTCGTTTAGAAATATAAGTTTCCTGATTGCAAAGCTATAAATTTTTAAAATTCTTTAATTGCAATTATGGTGCTTCTTATAAAAGCTTGGATGTAGCTGTTGCTAATGTTTGAAGATGGTTTCTCCTCCTCTTTAGATAGTAAAAATGAAATTTAAAATCTAGCGTACGAATATAAGCGCTAGGGACGGCTATTATTGCAGTGAAAATGATAGCTTATGGATTTATATTAGCGTAAAAGAGATGTTATTTAAAAGAATTTTGTAGGGATTATATTTATTTTGCCAAAGAAAGTGACGTGAAAATGTTGGATAATATAGAAGAGATAATAAAGTCAATAGTTCGAATAGCATGGGGCCCGCAAACAATAATGTTCGTTATTTTTGTTGGTGCGTGGTTTAGTGCAAAGTTAGGATTTTTTCAAATTACAAAAATAAAAGTCTGGGCATCTAACACATTTGGTACTTTTATGGGGAGAAAGAAGAACAAAAAATTAGAAGATGGAAGTTCTTCCGAGACTGGTGTTTCTCCGTTTCAGGCAATGACGGCAGCTCTTGGAGGATGTGTGGGAACAGGCACCATCTGCGGCGTTGGAGCGGCGCTGGTCGCCGGCGGTCCTGGAGCTTTGTTTTGGATGTGGTTTGCGGCTCTTTTTGGCATGATGACGGCGTTTGCCGAAGATATTTTGGCCGTTAAATATAGGCGAAAAGATAAAAAAGGGAATTTTTACGGTGGGCCTATGATCTATATGGAGGATGGCCTTGGATGTAAATGGCTTGGAGTTTTGTTTAGCGTTGCTTGTATGGTGGCCTCAACATGTAACGGAAGTTTGGTGCAAATTAATTGTATGTGTAACGCCGTGAAGAGTGTGTTTAGCGTGCCGCCTCTATTGACGAGTGCTGTCGTTGCCGTTTTGATTGGTATCATTATATTTGGTGGAATAGGTAGAATAGTCAAGGTGACAGAGAAAGTATCTCCGTTTATGTCGCTGGCATATTTGGCGGGTGGAATGATAGTGATACTTTGCAATGTCAGCAAAATTGGAGATGTTTTTTCTCAAATATTTTTAAACGCGTTTAATTTTAGGGCAGTGGGTGGCTCCGTACTTGGCTCCGTGGCTATAAAAGCTATGCGATATGGCGCTGCCAGAGGAGTTTGCTCCAGTGAGGCTGGCCTTGGGACTTCTCCGATTGTGCATGCGACGAGTAATTGTAAAGAGCCGGTTCGTCAGGGAATGTGGGGGATTTTTCAGGTTTTTGTCAATACTTTTATTGTGTGCAGTATAACTGGGATATGCATTTTAATTACTGGAGTTCTAGGTAGCGGCGGTGAAAATAAAGGGATTACTCTTAGCAATATGGCGTTTGGATCTGCTATGGGCCCGTTTGGACAAGTCTTTGTTTGCTTGATATTGTCGCTGTTTGCGTTTGCTACTACGATAGGTTCTACCTATGAAGGCGGAAAATGTGTACAGTATGTGCTGGGGAATAAATTTGTCGGCGCACATAAAATAATCAATGTTGCCATAATGGTATTGAGTCCTCTTTTAAGCGTGAGCATAGTTTGGGAAGTTTGCGACTTGCTCAATTTGATTATGATGCTACCGAACCTGATAGCGCTATTGCTGCTTTCTAGCAAGGTGATCAGTACGGCGAAGAGATTTTTAAATAAAGAGGAAGAAATTTCTGTTAAAAAGTCAGCCTGAGTATAGATTTTAGTTTATTGCTACGGGTTCTTAAATTTTAAATTAATTTTCTCGTCTGATGGACGCCGAGCAACGGAAAAAGATTTTAGCTTTGCGTTTTGAAGAAGTGACGGAGGTTTTTAATTCTTTGTGCCTTGCGGCGAAAGAATGGGGCCCCGCCGGCGGGCGGCCGCCCCCGGGGTTTTAAAAACTTCGCTCTTTGCGGGTACAGTGACCTTTAGCTTTGAGCTGACTTGTAAGATGGCAAAACTTGAGGCTTGTTCCTCACGGGCCTCTTTACGCGAGGACGGAAACTAGCCAAGAGGGACTTCCTTTTTAAGTAGAATTTAGCTGTGTTTTTGTCTCTGCAAAGACTTATCCCTCATTTAAGCGACCTGAATCTACGTCCCCTATGACCTCTTGGTCATTTACATAAGAGTCTTATATGTTAGGACAACAAAGAGCGAACTGATAAAAGGCCATCTTTTTCGTAATCATCAGCCATGTTAAAGCAAACGACTACTGTTATTTCTTATCGCTCATCTTCATTAGAGAAATAAAAAAATTTACATGTCGGCCCGGGCTGAGGGCGTCTAGTGACTTTTTTCTTTTTTAAAAACGAATTTTTCACCCTCAAAATGACAGACGATTTTAATATTCTTATCATAATCTTTTTTGAGCATGTATTCAGAAAGCTTATCCTCGATATTAGAGCTAATTGCTCGCCGAAGGGGCCTTGCACCATACTTTGGATCATAGCCTTTTTTGGCAATTTCGTCCGTTGCTTCTTGGGTGAATTCTATACAGGCGCCTAATTTTTCCACTCGCGATCTCAATTCTTCTAGCATGTGCGCCGCTATTTTTTTAACATCTTCTTGCGTAAGTCTATTAAAAACAACTATATCGTCTATTCTGTTCAAAAATTCGGGTTTAAAGACCTTTTTAAGCTCGGATATCACGGTTTGTTTTAAATGTTCTTTATTTTCTTTTTCGTCGCTATCGCCAAAACCCAGCTTTTGTTTTTCTGTTATTAGCGCCGCGCCGACATTTGAAGTCATAATTATTATGGCGTTTCTAAAATCGACTTTTCTTCCCTGAGAATCGGTGAGTTGACCGTCTTCTAATATTTGCAAAAACATATTAGAAAGGTCGGGGTGGGCCTTTTCTATTTCGTCAAGAAGTACCACGGAATATGGTTTTCTGCGGACTTTTTCTGTCAGTTGGCCAGCTTCGTCGTAGCCCACATATCCTGGCGGAGAACCGATGAGTTTTGAAACGGTGTGAGTTTCCATATATTCCGACATGTCTAGGCGTATGATGGATTTTTCGTCTCCGAACATTGCACGCGCGAGTGATTTGCAGAGCTCAGTTTTGCCTGTTCCTGTGGGGCCAAGAAATATAAAGGATCCCGCGGGTCTTCTGTGATCTCTGAGGCCAACGCGGCTCCTGCGTATGGCGTTTGCGATGCTGTTAACTGCTTCTTCTTGTCCAACTATTCTTTCTTGTAAAATGCTTTCCATTCTCAAAAGTCTTTCGCTTTCTTGCTCCGTCAACTGTTTGGTGGGGATTCCCGTCCAACTTGAGACTATATGAGCTATGTCTTCACCCATGACCTCTTCACCTGAAGCTTCGTTTCGTTCTTTCCAGACTTTTTTGTGCTTTTCCAGATCTTTTCTTTTATTTTTTTGTTCGTCGCGAATTTTTGCGGCGTGCTCAAAATCTTGAGAATTTATGGCGGCAGATTTTTCGGATTCTAATTCTTTTATGTCTTTTTCAAGCTCCTTTAGATAGTCGGGCGCCGTGTAGGAGCGCAACCTGACTCTGGAAGCTGCCTCGTCCACAAGGTCTATAGCTTTGTCGGGAAGATGTCTATCTGCTATATATCTGTCGGAAAGTGTAACGGCGGCTTCTATTGCTTCGTCCGTTATTCTTATCTTATGATGAGCCTCATACCGATCTCTGAGGCCTTTTAAGATGGCAATAGCTTCTTCTTTGGTTGGCTCTCCAACAGTGACGGGCTGAAATCTTCTTTCTAAAGCGGCGTCTTTTTCTATATGTTTTCTGTATTCATTAATGGTTGTGGCTCCAACTACTTGAAAATCTCCTCTAGCAAGGCTCGGCTTTAAAATATTTGCAGCATCGGCAGATCCTTCGGCGGCACCTGCCCCGACGATGGT
Organism: Oscillospiraceae bacterium; assembly: GCA_031255515.1. Lineage (GTDB taxonomy): Bacteria > Bacillota > Clostridia > Oscillospirales > Acutalibacteraceae > JAITRE01. The sequence continues at coordinate 5,673 of JAIRSI010000049.1, forward strand.
GTGAAGTTCGTCGATGAACAGTATTATGTTGCCCACTTTTTTTACTTCGCTGATAATATTTTTTACTCTATCTTCAAAATCTCCGCGATATTTTGTGCCGGCGATCATAGCGGGCAAATCAAGAGTTACGACGCGCTTGCCCTTTAAAAGCTCCGGGACGTCCCCCGAGATCACTTTGGCGGCAAGTCCCTCGACAACTGCCGTTTTTCCTACTCCCGGTTCTCCTATCAAACATGGGTTATTTTTGGTTCTTCTTGAAAGAATTTGTATAACTCTTTCTATCTCTTCTTTTCTTCCAATTACTGGATCGATGGAACCCGAGTTTGCCATGGCGGTCAAATCTCTTCCGAATTGATCTAGAGTCTTTGTGTTTGATATTTTTTCCCGGCGATTATTTTGTCCGCTAGACACAGAAAAAGACGGAGCCTCTCCGTAAATCTCCAAAGAAAACGACGTTGAGGGCTCTTCGGTTTCCCCTATAGTCTTGCTTATTCTTTCGATTATGCTTCTAAAATCAGCACCTAATTCCGAGAGAAATCTCACGGCATAGCTGTCCGATTCTCCGATTATAGCCAGCAATAAATGCTCTGTTCCGACATAATTATGCGAAAGTCTGGATGCTTGAAATACGGCAATTTGTAGAATGCGCTTGGTTCTAGGAGTAAAATCGTCCGTACTCAGAGTGGTCTTACTCGAGGCGCTGCCTATGTCTCTTTTTATAAGATTCATTACTTTTTTGGCGGTCACGTTAAGACTGCTGAGCACCACCCAAGCGACACCGCTTCCTTCTCTTAATAATCCCAAAAGGACGTGTTCGCTGCCAACGTAGGTGTGTCCCATAGATTCGGCGCTGCTAATTGCAAGATTTAAGGCAAGATTTGCTTTTTGTGTGAACCCATTAAAACGGTACATTGTTTTTGTTCCTCCTAATTTGCCGGGGCGGCAAAAACGTGAAGATTTTAGATTCTGCCCCCAAAATTTTACAAATCGTGTTTAACAAGGAAATTGATCAAGGGAGCGTCCGGCCAAAATATGAAAATGTATGTGAGGGACGGTTTGACCGCCGTCTTTTCCACAATTATTAAGAATTTTGTAGCCGGATTTGCAACCAAGTTTGTCGGCTATTTCTGCGATTTTTAAAAATATATGCCCAATTAGATCTTTGTCATGCTCTTTTAACTCATTAGCAGATGTTATGTGTTTTTTGGGGGTCACGAGCACGTGGATAGGCGCTCTGGGATTTAAATCTTTAAACGCTAGGACTTTTTCATCTTCGTAAATAATATGAGATGGTTTTGTTTTTTTGACGATATCGCAGAATATGCAGTCCATAAAATCCCTCCGAGAAATAATTAAATTTTAGAGGCAATTGCGTCTATAACACCAGTGTTGGCGTAAGCAGTGGCAAGACGAATTGCATTTTTAAAAGATTTTGCCTTAGAATTGCCGTGAATCTTAAAAACAGGCTTTGATGCGCCAAGAATAGGCGCGCCGCCGTATTCGTCTTGGCTAGTTTCTTTTTTTAATTTTTTAAGGTCATTAAGAATTGCCAAAGCGGCTATTCTATTTTTGAGATTTTTGTCAAGAATGTCTTTTATTTTACCCATAAAAACCAAAGACACTCCCTCGTAAAGCTTTAAAATTACATTTCCTGTAAAACCGTCCGCGACAACCACGTCTGCACCACTGGCCGGAATATCTCTAGCCTCGATGTTTCCAATGAAGTTTATAGGGCTAGCTTTTAAGTATTCAAAGGCTTCTTTTTGCAGGGTGCCTCCCTTGCATTCTTCGGTGCCAATATTAGCTAGTGCGACTCTTGGATTTTCTATCTTCATGACGTTTTTCATATATAAAGAACCCATCAGGCCAAATTGCAAGAGCATGGAGGGTCTGCATTCCACGTTGGCTCCGCTATCTATGAGCATGAACGAACCCTTAACGCCCGGAATAATCGGAGCGAACGCACATCTTTTTATGCCCTTTATTCTTTTTACCAAAAAAGTGGAACCAACAGCCAGAGCGCCGCTATTTCCGGCTGAGGCGAAAACATCGCCCTCGCCATCTGCTAAGAGCTTTAAGCCTTTTGACATGGAACTCTCATTTTTTGGGTCGATTATCATTTTGGGATCGTCATCCATTTTAATTATTCCTGGGGCGTTTAATACGTGAAGCCTAGTTATATCAACGTTATTATCGGCGGCGCTTTGGTTGATTTTTTCTTCGTCACCGACGACTGTAATCTTGATCTGATCATTTTCGCGAAGCGCCAAACAACAGCCCTTTAGTACTTCGAGCGGTGCGTTATCACCCCCAAAAGCGTCAACGATGATTTTCATCTCGAGCGCCTCCCTTTTTCAAAAAATACTACTCATAATTTTAGCACACTTCATATGTTTTTATCAATACCGATTAAATTTTAAGGGAACGTGCGGATTTTGCAAAAATGTGGCAGTTATAACATTTTTTAGTAGCATTGCGACTGTCATGGGGCCCACTCCTCCGGGCACGGGGGTGATATGTGATGCTTTTTTTGAGACTTCGTCGAATAGAACATCCCCGACAATTTTTCCATTTGAATCTCTATTCATCCCAACATCTATCACGATTGCGCCTTTTTTGACCATATCACCTGTTATGAGGCCGGCTTTTCCGGCGGCGCAGACAATTATGTCTGACTTTAAGCATATTTCTTTTAAGTTTTTGGTTTTGCGATGACATATGGTGACTGTGGAATCGGCGTGAAGCAGGAGTATTGCCATTGGTTTGCCTACAATATTGCTTCTGCCTATGACGGTGCTGAATTTTCCCTCGGTTTTAATATTTTCGTGTCTTAAAAGCTCCATTATTCCCGCGGGTGTACAAGGCAAAAGTCTATAAGAACCTTGCAACATAAGTCCGGCATTTTTAGGACAAAAGCCGTCTACATCCTTATCGCAGGCAACTCTTGAGGTAATGCGTTTTTCATCTAAATGCTTTGGCAACGGCAATTGCACTATTATTCCGTTTATATCATTTTTAGAGTTTAATTTATCAATTAGTGAGTATAATCGACCTTGAGTGGTATCTAAAGGGAGATTATATTCTTCAAAATAAATGCCGGTATCTTGACAAGCTTTACGTTTGTTTTTAACATATATTTTAGAGGCTGGATTTTCGCCGACCAGGATTGCAGCGAGTCCGGGTGTTATCTTAGCTTCTTTCAAAATCTGAACTTGTTTTGATATTCCTTTTGTGATCTCATCAGAAATTGCCCTACCGTCAATGCGTTTTGAGGTTCCATCTGGCATTAGTAATCAGCTCCCAAAATTTTTTATAAGTGGCTGTAGAGGTGGAATTTATTTGAGTCAAAATTTGATCATGTCTATTTCGATCGTGATACTTGTTATATTTTCTGCATTTTTTTCCGCTGCTGAGACTGCTTTTTCTACGATTAATAAAATAAGGCTTAAAAGTTATGCTAAGAATAAGAATCCAAAAGCCATAATTGCCCTTAAAATTGCCGAGGATTTTGACAAGGCGCTTTCTGCTATTTTGATAGGTAGCACCGTTGTTAATATAGCGTCATCTACCATTGCCACTATGATGATAGTTGACATTATTGGAGAATCCGGTGCTTTGATTTCTACTGTTGGTATGACTTTTGTAGTGTTGACTTTTGGAGAAATTTTGCCAAAAAGTTTTGCAAAAGAAGACAGTGAAGGTTTTACCCTGCGCACTGCGAGAATATTAAGAGTCGTAATGATTATAACAAATCCTCTGGTAATTTTCTTTCTAAAAATTAAAAAAATAGCCAGTAGATTTGGAAAGAAGCAAAAAAATAATCCCAGTGTGACGGAGCAGGAACTAAAACACATAGTAGAAAGCATAGAAGAAGAGGGGGTTCTTGAAAAGCAAGAAAGTGAAATGGTGCAGTCTGCCCTTGAGTTTGATGAGAAATCTGTCGGGGATATTTTGACGCCGAGGGTTAATATGGTTACGCTGGGATTGGATGATTCCGCCAAGAGAATCGAAGAGATTGTCGTGAATGAGCGTTATTCGAGGATTCCTGTGTATCAAAATAGCATAGATAACATTGTGGGTATTTTGCATACCAGAGATTATCTTGAAGCAATGATTTTTAAGAGAAAAATTGATTTGTCTAAAATGATGAAACCTTGTTATTTTGTGTATGAAAGTAAAGAATTATCGATTTTACTCAGCGATTTTAAACGTAAAAAATTGCACGTGGCGATTGTTGTGGACGATTACGGCGGGACCTTGGGGATGGTCACTATGGAGGACCTGCTAGAAGAAATAGTGGGGGACATTTGGGATGAAGATGAAGAAATAGAGCAGAAAATTGTAGTTTTAGATGATTTTACTTATGAAACGAGTGGAGATGTAAGCGTTAAGAAGTTATTTGAATTTTTAAAGGTAGAAGAAGACAATAGTTCATATGGTTATAGTGAATATTCAACTTTGAGCGGTCTTGCCTTAAAGATTTTCCATAGAGTGCCAGAAGTGGGCGAGACTTTTACGTACAGCGGTCTGGAAATTATTGTGAAGGAAGTAACTCAGAGAAGAGTGGCAAAATTTAGCGTAAGAATTGTTCACCAAGTTTAAGAGTAGAGTCAGAGTGGTTAGGGAGGATATGTGATGGAGATTGTTACTTATAATGAAATTTTACTGAGAATTTTTGTAGCGATTGCCGTATTTTTAGTTTTAGCATTTGTTTCTGAGTTAATAAGTCGAGCCATAAAAAAAGCTATGTTTCGTATCAGCACCGAAAGAAGTGTGATATCATTTACATATTCAGCTAGTAGGGTTTTGTTTAAAGTTATTGCTTTGCTTTTTGCTCTTACGGTTCTCATCGACGCCAGGGCTGTTTTTGCTACGATTGGAACGGTTGCAGTGGCGGCAGGTTTTATCTTCAAAGATGTTATATCCAATATAATAAGCGGGATTATTATCGTTTCTGGCAAACTTTTTAAGGTGGAAGATTTTATAGAAGTCGATCAAAGCAAGGGGTATGTTTTTAAAATAGAGCTTTTTTTCACCACGCTTAAAACACTAGATGATCAAGAAATAGTTATTCCAAATTCTATTTTAACTTCGAGTATAGTGATCAACAACAGGTCTTTTGTGCCAAAAGAAAAGACTAAGAATTCAAATTTTTTGTCAGACGATAAGGGAGTACAAGATGAAGAATGATGCTTTTACAGCTGGAGTTGAGCTTGGCGGACTTAGAAAAAAGGACGATATAAAACTTTTGATTTGCTATCTTTTTGCCGCCACGAGGCTCAGCATAACAAAAGACAATACCATAAAGGTGCTGCAGGAGAACGGTTTTGCCAATTATTTTGAGGCGAATTCTGCCTTCTCGGAGCTTATAAACTCTGGACATATAAAACAAAGTGACAGCAAAGAAAACGAGTTTTTAATTGCCAAAAGTGGAGAATTAATATCCAAAGAGCTTCAGGTGAGTTTGCCGATTTCTATTAGAGAGAAAGCGGTGGCTGCCACGCTCGCCCTCATGGCGAAGGCTAAACGTGAGAGCGAGAATGAAGTAAAAATTCAAAAAATTAAAAACGGATACGACGTAACGCTGAAAATTTCAGACGGGGCTATGGATTTGATGTCCATATCTATGTACGCGCCCGATCTAATGCAGGCAAATTTAGTTAAGAAAAATTTTCACAATAGTCCTGAGCTTTTTTATGAGTGTTTTTTGGCGCTTGCTACGCAAGACAACAGGTCGGCCAAGAGGATTTTTGAAAAAATTTAGGCCAAGCGGAAATTTGTGCGCGCCGATTATATGGAATAAAGGACTTGACTGGTTACACTACTTTAGTTTAAGATATTAATAGTGTTTTCTATTAAATGTTGCTGGCTGTCAGCGCCCGGGGTTTTGGTATTTATGGGGGAGGATTTTGCGGGCTGTGTGTTTTGATTTTTATTTTTTTACAAGGAATGATTGTCTCTTGTTTTGCATAAAAGGAATTTGTTGTCTGTTTTTAAGGGAGCATTGTAATGCGGCAGTTTTGCGATAAAAAAAGATCTAGTATTTGGTTTTTGGTTTTGCTGATTTTAGCGCCTTGTTTTTTATTTGGGTGCGTTTCTTCTGCTGATAAAAATGAATCTAGCAAACTCAAAGTTGTGGCTACTTTGTTTCCTCAATACGATTTTGCCAAGCAAATACTAAAAGATAAGGCTGACGTTAGGCTGTTGCTGCCGCCCGGTACAGAGAGCCACACCTACGATCCGAGCCCGAGTGATATAAGAGATATATGCCTTTCAGATTTATTTTTGTACACAGGAAAACACATGGAACCTTGGTCAGAAAAAATTATATCTGGAGCTAAAAGTACCAAAGTTAAGATTGCGGATCTTTCGCAAGGCGTGACTCTTAAAAAAGACGAAAATCACGGTCATGATCACGCTAAAGGCACTTCTCATCACCATCATCGCTGTGACCCGCACATATGGCTTGACCCGACGCTTGCCATAGTTATGGTTGAGAATATTTTAAAAAACGCCTGTGAAAAAAGTCCAGAGAATGAAAGTTTTTTTAAAGAAAACGCAGATTTACTTAAAAAAGAGCTCAAAGAGCTCGACTCGGATTTTGAAAGATTAATTTCGAGTTCAAAACGCAAACAAGTGGTGTTTGTGAGTAGATTCGCTCACGTTTATTTTATGGAGCGCTATAATCTTGGTTATAAGACGCTGTTTAGTGGTTGTTTTGCAGAGGCCGAGCCGAGTGCCAAAGCGCTATTAGAAATAACGCAGAATATAAGAGAGCTTGGTGTTCCCGCGGTTTACTTTGAAGAATCCTCTGAGCCTGCCATCGCTAAGTCTATTGCTGAAGATACCAAGGTGAAAGCTTTGCGTTTTTCTACTTGTCACAATCTTACGAAAGATGAATTAGAAAGCGGTGAAACTTATCTGAGTATGATGAGAAAAAATTTAGGGAATCTCAAAGTGGGACTGGATTTTTAAAATTTATTTAAGAGGCCTTCGTGCGCGAAAGTTAGATCTTTTGCCATAATCTTACGAAAGACGAATTAGAAAGTGGTGAAACTTATCTGAGTATGATGAGAAAAAATTTAGGGAATCTCAAAGCGGATCTTAGATTTTTAAAATTTATTTAAGAGGCCTTCGTGCGCGCGAAAGTTAGACCTTCGAGCTAAAATTATATAAAAAATTTAATATATTTGTAACATTTTTAAAAGTTTTTACTATTGTTAGTATTAGATAAAAGAGTTTAAATTCCCCGATTGTCCGGGTGTTATTTCAGAATAAGCGGCACTATTTACGCATGAGTGAGTGATTTATAATTTCTCGGACGAACTTTTACATAGGACAGATAGTCAAGAGTTCATTCGACGATCCAGGGATTAGGAGGAATTCTGTGAGGAAATATAGAGTCGGCGTTATTGGGGCTACGGGTATGGTTGGAAGGCATTTTGTCGCTCTTTTGAAAGACCATCCTTTTTTTGAATTAACGGTTGTGGCAGCAAGCTCTAATTCTACTTCGAAGACATACGAAGAGGCGCTTGGGAGTAGAATAAATGAGGGAGTGAAGATCCCCAATGAATTTTTAGATCTAACGGTGTTTGATGCGCAAAAAGACGTAAAAAAGATCGTTTCTCTTGTAGATTTTGTATTTTGTGCCATCGATGCCGACAAAGATAAAGTAAGATTTTTAGAAGAATTATACGCAAAGAACGAGTGCTGTGTTATTTCTAACAATAGCGCCAGCAGATGGATACCCGACGTGCCGATGATTATTCCCGAAGTAAATCCCGAACACTCAGAAATTATTCACGCGCAAAGAAAAAGGCTCGACGTGAAGAGGGGATTTATAGCAGTAAAGCCTAATTGTTCGCTCCAGTGTTATGTGCCCGCGCTTCATCCGCTGAGGGACTTTAAAATCACAAAAGTTTTGGTATGCACGTATCAGTCGATTTCCGGGGCGGGTAAGACTTTTGCATCTTGGCCTGAAATGACCGACAACGTGATCCCATATATACCGCAGGAAGAAGAAAAGACCGAAGCAGAACCTTTAAAAATTTGGGGCAGGGTAAAAGGCGATAGATTAGTTAACGCTGCGGGACCCAGTATTACTTCGCAGTGTTTTAGGATTCCGGTCAGCGTTGGTCACACTTCAGCGGTGTTTGTTTCTTTTGAAAATAAACCCAGCCTAGAAGAGATTAAAAAGAGATGGAAACTTTTCAAAGGCAAGCCTTGGGAATTAAACCTTCCAAGCGCGCCAAAGCAATTTATAGAGTACTTTGACGATCCCTTTTTGCCGCAAATAAAAAAAGTGAGAGAAGATAAATATTCCATGGCTGTTTTGGCGGGCAGGCTAAGAGAAGATAAACAGTATGACTATAAATTCGTGTGCATGTCGCACAATGCTTTAAGAGGAGCAGCGGGGGGAGGTATTTTGATGGCAGAGCTATTGTCTAAACAAGGGTTTTTTGACGATTAATTATTGTAAAAGTGAGAATTTTAAACTCAACAGGAAAGGTATTTTGCTGGCGGAGCTATCATCTAGAACAAGGATTTTGATAATTAATTGTCATAAGATAAGGATTTTGGATGCAGCAAAAGAGGTGTTTTGATGGCGAAGTTATTGCCTGAAGAGTTTTTAAATAAAGTGAGGGTTTTAGATTATGAAAAAAATAATTTTTAAAGGCGCGGGAGTAGCGCTCGTTACCCCTATGAATGAGGATGGTTCCGTAGATTTTAATGGTCTTTTAGAGCTAATAGAATTTCAAATAAAGAGCAAAACAGACGCAATTATTTCTTGCGGAACTACGGGTGAATCTTCGACCTTATCCGAAGAAGAAAAATGTAAGATTATAGATTATACTGTTAAAAAAGTTGCATCCAGAGTTCCTGTGTTAGCTGGAACGGGCGGTAACAACACAAAAGAGGTGCTTTCGCTTTCTTTAAAAGCCCAAAATTTGGGAGCAGATGCCCTACTTATGGTGACCCCGTATTACAATAAAACTTCTCAAAAAGGATTGGTAGAGCACTATACATATATTGCCGATAGGGTTAAAATTCCGATTGTGCTTTACAATGTGCCTTCGCGTACCGGGCTAAATATAAGTTTAGAAACTTGTAAAATTTTATCAAAACATGAAAGAATTGTGGCAATTAAAGAGGCTTCTGGAGATATAAATCAAATTACCAAAATTGCGGCGCTTTGCGGAGAGGATTTGGCGATATATTCCGGAAATGACGAACAAATAATCCCCGCGCTTTCAGTCGGGGGAATAGGGGTTATTTCTGTTTTTTCTAATATTTTTCCTAAGCAATCTCACAACATTGCAGTTAAATATTTAAACGGTGAGCGCGATGAAGCTTTGGACTTGTTTTTATCTTCGTTGGAAGTTATGAATGCACTGTTTTGGGATGTAAATCCGATCCCCGTAAAAGCTGCCATGAATTTTTTAAAATTGCCAAGCGGCAGATGTAGACTTCCGCTCGTTGATATGGATAATTTTGCCAAAAAATCGCTAGAAAAATTGGTGTTGTCTTATGTCCAAAGGTATGGCAGATAAAAAAACACCCCAACATGTAGCCGATAAAAGTATATGGCATGTATCATCGGGCCGTGTTGATTATTAAGAAATGCTTTGATGAGTGATCGATAAAGATCATACGATATGTATTTATTTGGCCGTGCTCTTTGTTTGACCGCCGCTCCCTATTAAAAAAGAAGCGGTCAACGTGATCGATGAACATGCGTACACATTTATCGGCCACGTTGACTATTTTTGCCAAAGTACACGAAAACTTAGCAAACGCTGTGCCGTATGCCTTTAGTGTTTTTTGGGTAACCGCTCGCTCATATTTGTTAATAAACACTTCATCATGTCTGAATCTTTTGTAGCTCGCTTTGTCTCCGGAAACTTGACCGAGTTGCTCTGTGTTCAATTTGCCAGCTGCGCCCACGGAGCCTCCGCTCACATAAGCATAAGCGCTGTCAAGTTCCGAGTCGTTTATATCGATCCCTTTTTCCTTTGCAAATTTTTTAAGATCTTGCTTGTTTTTACATTTTTGCTTTGCCTCTTTTATTAATTGAGGATTTTTTTGCGACTTCTGACAATGTCATAGCACTCACCTCTCGCACAAAACTGATGCGTCGTTATTCTTGCCAAAGTACACGAAAACTTGGCAAACGCCGTGCCTGTACGCCTTTATTTTTTTTTGTTGACAATCACTTGCCCATATCTGTTAACAAACACTTCATCATTGCTGTATACTTTGCTGGTTTTACCCCCGGAAACTTGACCGAGTTGTTCCGTGTCCAATTTGCCATCTGCGCCCACGGAGCCTCCGTTCACATAAGCATAAGCGCTGTCAAGTTCCGAGTCGCTTATATCGATCCCTTTTTCCTTTGCAAATTTTTTAAGATCTTGCTTGTTTT
>JAIRSI010000051.1 GCA_031255515.1 Oscillospiraceae bacterium
TCTTGTTTGGCAGACTCGTTCGTCCCACTTCTGCCTTATGCGATTTCTTATTCGTCAGACCGAGAGTTTGCTTCTGGCTTCCTTCAGATTCCACCTCACGATGGACACCCTTGCCTTCTGCTAACAATTCCTACTGCTAAGTCTGTATTGGAGACTTTCACCAAGTTATTGTTCATACCGGGCACACTAGAAAATAAAAAACTAACAATAAAAGTTCATCTTTTAACCCTCTTAAAATTCTGAAGGAATATTCATCGATCGCAGCAAAACTGCGCCAGTGTCACAAAGAGTTGATCACAATGAAATCGTATGAACGTCCTAAAAAAATAACAACGAGTGATTCGTCTTTCCTTTTGATCTTTTAAGAGTTAATTTTAAAGTGACACTTACACCGATCACGTTAGAATTTCACCAATTCTCCAAGAAAACAGAAAAACTAACAGGGAATAATCGGTCCATTTTCTGGTTTTTTAAAATTTAGGACTCGTACCAATAGGCTGAAATCTACGTGATAAGTCATGAATGTGAGAAATCCTAATCATAACAGCAGATGAAATAGTTTTAATCTCATAAACTCTAAAGAGTCTGCGAGAATGACTTATCCATGAAAAAGTTCGCTCAAGGTACCATCGCTTTGGCAAAATTTCTCGTATTCATGCCTTGCTGCGTAGATTTTATCTTATTGGTACGGGTTCTTAAAATTAAAAGAGATATTTATCGAACGCAACAAATTTACACCGGTATTTTGAAAGAACAGATAAACCACAGCTATTCCGATTTAAAATAGACATCGATAACTTTTGGAATAGTTTTAAAATCTTTAGAACCCAAGTTCAAGCCAATTTTTAATGTTGTCCAGAGTATATCCGGTTGGATTTTTATCGGACGAATAAGGCAACAAAAAATATGGTTCAATCATAAAATTTAGCAATTTTTTGAAAGTTTCAACTTTCGAGTGAAATCTCTACATTGTTCAAAATAATTGCCGTGCTGCGTTTTAATTTTGAACTAAAATGCCATTCAGACCATACATTAAACTAATTGCCTGTCGTATTTCAATTATATTTTTGCCCAGCAAATAATTTCGTTTGTAAAATAAGTCCAGCAACAATATTTGTGCATTTTAGTTTTTGTCCTGACTTTGACAAATTGACTGTTTTTCTTCTTTAAGAGCCCTTGTTCGCGAGGTATATACTCGTCTACGCCGCATTAATCGATGTGACAAACGCCAGTTTCAAAGTCAGAATTCTGGCCAGAGTTTTAAACCAAATCCTTTGCGTTTTTCTTCAATCACGTTCAATGTATAAAGCTTCTTTTAAAAAAGTTAATTTTGACACGCTCCAAAGCGTCGAAATCTCCTAATGTTGAACCACCGAAATTAGAAGCGGATTTGTTTTAAAATAGCATCCAGATTCTTATTTAGGTAAATTTTAAACTCGTCAGAATGGAATTTACTTGTTGACCCCTCTCCCTTGTCGCTGATTTAAACTCCGCGGCCCGCGTTTAGAAGCTTTTTCATTCCTTCATCGTGCTTATCTCCCAGCACCCAAGTCCTTTAGGTACTTCTTTGTAAGCGTGTCCCTTTGATAGACATAGAAGCACTATTTCCCTTACGTCTTTCGAATATGCCACTTTTATATTCTACCATAGTCTGTTTTATATCGGAATAGCTATAATAATTAGTAATCGGTTTATTTCTTGGTCTTTTCAAAGCATAGAATTCATAAAAAAATAGCGATAAGTCAAATTTTGGCTATTTCGATTCAAAATAGACGCCAAGTTCTTTGGGTATTTCCTTGAATGTGTCTTTTTGTTGGGTGCAAAAATACCATTTCCCTTATGTCTTTTGAATGACATTTTTGCATTTTACCATAGTTTGTTTTTGGATTGGAATAGCTATATTTTAAGAGCATTTTATCGAGAACAAAGTCTTAACAAAAAAACGCATGAATGTTGATGTATATTTGCTCGTTTTGCATGAATGTGTTCTCTAATATTTTCTGTGTTTTTGTTAACGCCTGTTGCTTATAATCGCGCGGTTAGTGCCATTTACACACTAATTCTTAAACTTTCTTGTCTTAACTAACTGAAAGGATTTGAGTTTTTACAATTTGTGCCCTTATGGGTAAAGTAACATAAAATAGCGCAGCTCTTAAAAACGATAAATACTGCAGGCAGCGGAGTTAAAATCCGTTATTCACTTTATTTTTAAATTATTACTAAATAGCAAGCCAATTGATATTTTAAAAAGTTGAGTATAACGCTATTAAATTTACTCAAATAATAAATAAACTGGATCAGTGACGGTCACTTTGTTTTCCACGTGTAACGAATTCTAGCTTTATTTTTTCGTATATCGATTTTTAAAATGTGTTCATACTATTTGCATTAAAAGAAGGGGAAAAAGATATATTAAATAGTTTGACGTTGGAAAAACAAAGTAACCGTCACTAATCCAGAAATTATTAAATTGTTCCATAAACAAGATCTCTTACTTTATTTTTAAATTGTAAAATCACGCCAATTAAATAGCATCTTTTAAAACCTAGCACACACAGAGTATCTCGTTTGTAAATACATGATTCCCGGCCGAAGTTGCTTTGCATGGTCAGTGAAGTTTTCGTGTAGTTCTTTATGAAGCTTTACAGTTATTTTTATAGTTCACAATGCGTAATTTTCAGCCGGAACTGTTTCGATTATAAATGGCTAAATTTTTCACGTCTCCTCTTTTAAAACTTTATGATTTAGTATTAATTTAATTTTTTAGCTACCTCTTTGAATTTATTTCTTACTAAGAAGCATATTCACACCTTCATTGGCTCGACCTTTAACGTGATCTTTAATTGATTTTCCATATATTTTTTGATTTTCGAGAGCATACGATGTAATTGCTTGTACCGATAACGCTATCGCCGGGGAAGCAATAACAAGCGGAGGGAAACTAGAACATATAGCCGCAGTAACAATAGATGAAACATAAATTCCCGATACGCCAAATCCCGCATCAATAACCGCATCTGTCACAATTTTACTTGGTTCTGCATGCAAATTTATATTGTCTTCTACGCCTTCCAAAGTATTTAGAGCAACATCGAGATATTTAAACGGGTTTTTTATAGGAGAAGCTGTGGCTCTGGCCACGTTCCCTATTTGTTTTATTGGATATTTTTTGGCATACTTAAAAACTTGCGGATTTTTGTATGCATTTTTAAAGGCATATCTGGTTCCCAATATTTTTTCATTTATGGCATCGTTACATCTTGCTCCCTTAATGACAACATAATTGCCTTTTGTTACAACTTCAAATCCAAGCTTTTTAAAAAAAGACTTCTGAAAACAACTTTTAACACCGCGTAACATTCTCTTTGCACGATCACGCTGCTGTTGGTTATGTGGATCGATGAGAGACTTGCCAGAAATAGATACGGACTTCTCATTTCGATCTTCCCTGGTGGTACCCGTTAATTCTAACATGCGGACTAAAGTTTTTCTCTTTAATCGAACTAGCATACCAAATAATGTTGAACTGTTTGTACTTACTTTATAAGCTTCTCCTTTTTGCATCAAGTACATTACATTTGTGTACATCACTGGATCAAAAATAGAAACTTCAATAGTCACTAATTCATCATCGGATCTACCATTCCAAGCCAGTTCTTTCATTTTCGCCCGAGTTTTACTTTTTTCTTGTTCGTCTAATCTTTGTTGTTCAACTTCTTTAATATGGGCGGCATACGCCAATTGAAGACTCTGAGGCAAACATTTAACCGTTTGAGAAAAATCGTTGGGGTCACATCCACAACTAACAACATAATCTATAAATCTGCGATCACGTAAAAGGGTATCTACAATGTCGATAATTTTATTTTCTTTGCGCATTAGATTTTTTAATTCTGCGCATTTGCCTGTTTTCTGAATGAGGTACTCGCCTTCATCTTCTGCATTTTTCATATTTTCAGGAAGCCATTCGAGAAGATTTTGAATAAAATTTTGATATTCTCTGCTGCAAAGATTCATGTCCTTAAATTTTTCTTGAGAACTCATATAGGAAAATACGTTCCCCCAGGCAGTTAAAACCATATCTAACAAAAGATTGCTAAGCTGAGCAATCTGAGAAATATTGAGTACACCAGTGACACGCGTGCCACCATCAGCGCTTGGAACAAAGAGTTGATATAAAAATCTATCGGCTATCACATTTGCAAACGTTTTTAACACTTGCTCTGATTTTACACCAAAAGGAAAAACAAGCCCTCCTGTATCAGAACAACCTAGTTCTCTTCTGTATTCGAACAACCACGGCCAATTTTGCCTTAAATATTTTGAAAAATCTGTTTGAATAGAAAATAAATTTTCACCAATATCACCAAAACCTTCAATCTCATAGAACGACTCATTGGAATTAATGTAGACACTCGCTGAGCCGGGAGAACCCTGTCTTGCCGTTCTGCCAATGTTTTGCATAAGCGTTCTTTTTCTTGGAGGAAGATTTGAGATAATAACATGTAGTCCGCCATTTTCTTTTATAGCTTCCTTTAATTTAATATCTGTGCCTCTACCAGCAGCATTAGTCGCAACGGTGACACTTCCTTGCTCACCAGCATGACGCACGGCTTCGCGATCTTCGGGTGGTTCTATTCCTCGAATTAATCTTGACTCAGGAAAATATTCATTCTTAAATTCATCAGAAGCAGCCACAGAGTCGAATATAAGCAAAACTGGCCGTCCTTTGGATGACTCTTCTTTTGCTTCGTTCGATATTTCTTTAAAGATAGCATCTTTTGTGTTCTCCACATCTTTGTAATTAATCTTCTTTTTTGATGGTAAATTGCTCGGAAAATGAAAAACATCAGCGTCGTAATATTTTTTGAAAATATTTTGATCTTTCTCCTCTCCAACTGTCCCCGTTAAACCAATGATATTGTTGTAAAATTTGAAAAACGATAGCTGATTTATTCCACATTCGGTTGCGGAAGAGCTTTTAACTTTTATTCCTTCTTTAATTTCAATCATTTCGTGTACAAAGGCACTCCACCTACTGTTATGCTTTATAAAACCTGTATTTAAATCAATTATTTGGAGTTCGCCATTTTTAAAAATGTAATCCCTGCCAAGTTTTTTCTCTGAAGCACAGATCGCCGCTTTTATTAAAAGACCTACAGTTTCATCGGTAAAATCAGCTTCGGAAAATTCCGCTCTTAAAGTTTTGGATATTTCTTCTGTTCGCCTTTCTGAACAGATCATCTCGTACACTCTTCTAAAAATAGCTTCAGAATTTTTTGTATTAAAAGGTATGGAAAGTAGGGCGGGAGACATTGCTTGATCTAACAAAATGTTATCCACTTCGTCAATTATTACCACGTCGTAATCTCTCATCCTTGAGTCATTTTTAGCGAATAGTAGCCTTAAATATAGCCACTCAAAATTACAATTAGTGGAATAAACTACATGATTTTTAAGGGCATTTAAAGAAAGTTGGCACTCATTACAATTGGAAAACAAACAAGCTTTTTTTGCATCTTCTTTCCCTATAAAACCCTTGTCTTGTTCTTTATCAAATAAAAGACCACTTTTTACATTGAAAAGATCGTAAAATATCTCTTGTTCCTTTTGATCGCGATAAGCTAACTCCATATTTGTAGTTACAACATCTATTTTTCTGTCAAATTGGGCTAGAAGTATCGCTACGATCGTTATTATAAACGATTTGCCTTCGCCGGTCTTAATTTCACCGATCACACCCTTAGATTCACCGCAGAGTACTTTATGAGCAAATTTCAAAACCGCTAACACTTGCACAACATTTGGCAATATTTTAACTCCTTTGGCGCTTTCTATTTCTTGTGAAAAATATATGGTATGACAAATTTTTGAAAGTTTTGCTGCAATTACGTCGATATTTTTCTCTTTTGAATCTGCAATTTCCGAAGGAGAAAAATTTGGATCTTTGGTATCATGCAGAATTTTAACTAAATAAGGAGCATAATAAGTGTTCGAGTTGTCAAAATTCACTAAATCCTCTACTGTAACCGGCTTTTGTTCGATGGCACCTCTTTTTTTATTTTGTTCTGCAGTTTTCACGATTTGGTTGTCATCTTTTGTTGCGCTCGGTTCCCGTTCGATAACGCCCGTTTTTTCGTCTTGTTTCACAATTTCTTCGGTCTGTTCGTTTTCCTCTATTGCTGCCGATTTCTGCTCGATAATTCCATTTTCTTCGTCTTGTTTTATAATTTCGGTTTGTTCGTCATCTTTTGTTGTTGGTAAGTTTTGTTTGATAATTTCACTTTTTTCATCTTGCTTTACAATTTTTTCAGTCTGTTCGTTTGGCTCTTGTTTTACAACTTTCTCTTTTTCGTCTTGCTCTACAATTTTCAAGCTCCGATCGTCACTTCCTGTCGCCGACGATCCTTTTTGTTTTAAAATTTTCTCAGACTGTTCGTTATGCTTCGTTGCCACCGGCGTCTGTTTGATAGGACCTCCTTTTTCGTTTTGCTTCACAGTCTTTTTAGTTCGATCGTCTTTGCGATTCTCTTTGTGTGAACAAGTGTCTTCATTTTTTAAATACTCCTCTTTTGGGGAATCTTTGCAAAAACACTGATCATCTGGATTCTCTGCTTCGGCGTGACCAGTTGTCTCATCTAAATTGCCATTGCAATTTGGTTTATTTTTCTCTTCGTGTCCGCTGCCATCGCTTTCTACGTTAGTTAAACTTTCATCATTTAAGAATCTATCCCCGCTCCTCTCTTCTTCTAATTGTTCCTTTCGCGTTTGCTCTCCTTCAGAGAAAATTTTAAAAAACTCTTCTTTAAATTCCTCATACAGTTCTTCAAAAAATTTACCGCGCTTTTCTCTGTAATCTTTAAATATAAAATCTGGACTATTTTTGTTGTACGCATTGACAATTTCTTCTGGAACTTCTTTCTTTAAAATCTCATCTTCAGGAAGCCACTTATTTGGTAAATCCTTTTCTTTAAAGTCCTTTGCGTTTATTAAAACAACTCTGCTTTTGTCACCCTTATAATCCGTGGCAACAAAATTACCAAAATCACTTCTCACATATCCTCGCACAAATATTTCTTTGACATTTTTAACAGATTCAATCTTTATCAAATCTTCTTCACTGCATAAGCACTGTCTCATGGGTTCTTTGTTCTTAAATTCGTAAATGTCAATACAATTTTTATTAACAGCAAGTCTTCCCATATTTTTGTTCATCATCAATGGCGTCACAAGCTCCATTGGAATGTAAAAATTTTCTTCTTTGTTCACATAAGCCTTATTACCTTTAATGGAAAATACACAATATTTTCTGCCACGCCCGTATATGCAATTCACAGGCTCTGAAGTTTCAACATACACATTGTTTTCATTAAAGTAAGTTGTGTCGCGATAAATCTGCAAATCGAAGTTCCAATCATTTATTGCTTCGAATTTCCCTACTCTAGACTCCTTTTGAATGCCAACATCCTCTTGAAATTTGCCTTTGTATTCAAGATCTTTGGCAGCTACAAAATAGGGCTCAGATGCATCTCCATTAAAATCTGTTGAAATAAATTTTCCTGACGCTCCTCTGACCGTAACTTTACTAAAAATATCAAGCCATCCTGCGATTTCAATATCTTTTTCATTGCTAATATTTTCCTTATTTTTACATTTTTTCTTAAATTTATATACCTTAACTTTGTCGTTCACAATACTAAAAACTCTCGCAGGTTTTGAATGAATTGTTGGTGTTACAAAAATCGTCGGAATATAAAAATCTTTCTCATTTGTTATATAAGCTCTTTCTCCTTCTACTTTCATGACTGGATATTTTCTATCCTTAGAAAAATATTTCCCAGAAAATTCTCCAGATGACTTGAAGATTGGTATCTCAAAATTCCAAAAATTTGTCGCTAAAAACATATAATTATCTTTAAATCCCCATTTATAAGGAAGGGCAAAAGCCTTTGTATTAGCGTTGCTCGCGGGGAAAATCGATACTAACAACATCGTTATTGTGATAAGAATGCCAAGTACTTTTTTGTAAATTTTCGATATTTTATTTTTTACTACTGCTTTATTCATCTACCTAAAACCCCTTTTTACTTCATTTCGTATTTGTAATAACACTGCATATTGTTTTTAAAGGAACAGCAAAAGACTATCTATTGCAATACATTAAATTAAACTTCAAGTAGCTCAAGAGCTATTCCTCTGGACATTTCTCTTGAAGCCTCTCCTTCATCTTTAATCGCATCTGCTGCAAATTCACAATTGCCTTCATCGTTTATTTGCAATTTTAATGCTAAAAGTTCATCTTCTAAAGACTTTATTTTCTCTACAAATTAA
>JAIRSI010000004.1 GCA_031255515.1 Oscillospiraceae bacterium
TAAGCTAACCTTTTTTAAGCTAACCTTTTTTAAGCTAACCTTTTTTAAGCTAACCTTTTTTAAGCTAACCTTTTTTAAGCTAACCTTTTTTAAGCTAACCTTTTTTAAGCTAACCTTTAAAAGACACCTACACGAGACTCTTCCATCTTTTTTCTAGACACACGAACGCCACACCAATGCCTTTGAGTTGTTTTTAGAAGGTCTACACGAAATTTCTCCGACAAATATACTTTCTATTCTGGTATTTTTTCTTTAATACACAATCGATCTACCGGTTCATTCAAAATTTCGCACGTGACGAACCTTTTTACTCCAAACTTTACCAATCTTTTGTTGTATTTCTCAAGGAAACATCCACACGAGATTTTTCTCATCAGGACATTAATCCTTCAACAATAATCGCCTCAGATCTTCTCTGACCTTTATAATTCACGCAAGATTTCTCTTGCAATAATTTTTTTAGCACACAAGACCGGCCTCTAATCAAACGAGATTTCTTTCCGAAAACTTAACTTTCATATTGTCTATTTGTTTTTGAGGAGTAGTACACGTGGCAATGGGGTTAGCTTCTTCAGTGTACATCCCCCTGAAGTCAGTTCCTCCTATCTTTAAAAGATTATAACAATCTGTTATTTTGTCTAATTCCTCCTCTGCATTAGGTTTGTTTTTAGGGTGCCAAACCTGCGCACCGTCAAGCCCCGCTTGTTGAAGTTCTTCTATTAAATCATAATCGCCGTAGATACCCGGATGAGCCAAAACCGCTATGCCTCCAGCGCTCTTCACCTGCTTTAATACTTCCCTTATATCAGGGTATTCAGATTTACAAAGCGCCAGCCCGGAATTTGGATTAAACAATTTTTTATATAAATCGCCAAAAAAATCGTTAGTATACCCCGCGTCCACCAAAGCATGCATTATGTGAACTTTAAAAATGTTCGTGCTGCCCTTAGCCTTCTTCACGACCATTTCTGGAAGTATAGGATACATTCTAACTACTTTTTGCATCATTATGCAAGCGCATTTTTTTCGTATGTCATTTATTTTTTTAAATAGACCTTCTAGTCTATTGGGATGCCTACAAGAATAGCACAAAAGATGAGCGTCTTTGTCTCTTTGGTAGTCAAAGGCTGTTATTTCTACCCCAGAAATCACTTCTATGCCGTACCTCTTGCCAAAGATCTGTGCCCTTATGGAGCCCGCGAATGTGTCATAATCGGTGACTGAAATGGTGTTTAACTTTCTATTTTTTGCGAGGAAGATTAGCTCATCTATGCCGGTAGAGCCGTTAGAGAGCTTTGTATGAAGATGTAGATCTGCTTTCATTATATAACTCACCTACTTGTAATTTTATTTTCGATTGCCTCTTTAAAAAGCCTGATCCCTTAATAAAAGAAAAACTGATGGAGAGGGCACTCTAAAGGAACACTCCACCACTAAACTCCATTGTAGCACCTCTTTAATTAATTTAGAAGACGGTTATTTTCTTCCTCATGGTTCAATGTGTTAATAAAAAGATGTTTTTGGAGTTATTATGTCATTTTTACAGACCAATGATTTCGTCCAAATGAACCCTTAAAATTGGCTATATAAGTGATTTTTGCTCGGAATATATCGGTGAAAAACAGAAGTTTAGTCGTTTAAGAAATTTGCAATATTATGTATAAATTAAATTTTTAGTATAAAATTACAATTAAAATACTACTAGTATTATTAGTTTATTTATTTTTGCAAAATAACCTTTGACTTAGAAGTATCCTTTGTGATAGAATATCCTCAAATTGGAGGTTGGGGCTATGCAAAATGTCACAGTGATAACTTCCGCAAAAGGTGGGGTTGGCAAGTCTACTATGGTCGTTTCTCTCGGTGCGGTGCTTGCCGACAAAGGGAAGAAAGTTTTGCTTGTGGACGGTGATTCTGGGCTTAGAAATCTAGATTTTATGCTGGGGGTTAGCCATAAATTGGTTTTTGATCTTTCAGACATAATACGAGGGAACTGCAGAGCTAATGATGCTGTGTTGCGCTGTGAAAAAATTGGCAATTTATTTCTTCTTCCCGCCACACAAAGACTGGAATACAGGCTTGGTGCTCTGGCTATGAGGCAACTCACTTTTTCGCTTTCAGAGCGTTTTGATTACGTGATTATAGATTGCCCAGCTGGTATCGGCCAGGGATTTGTCGCTGCGATTGCCCCCGCCGCCAAGGTGCTTGTTGTCGCCACAGCAGACCCTATAAGCGTGAAAAGCGCGGGCGCAGTCAGTTGCAGACTGGATGATCTGGGAGCTTGTGTCGAAAAGAGGCTAATTGTAAATAAATTTTCTAAAAGGCGTTTTATTAGGTCGGGGAATTTTAAAGATCTAGATGAAGTTGTGGATCTTGCTGGCATGCAGCTTTTGGCGATTGTACCAGAAAATGAATGTATATCGGCGACAAATGGCGAGTTTACTTATTTAAAAGGTAGAAAATTAGCTGCTGTTTTCGAAGAAATGAGTCTGAGATTTGAAAATTTATTCAAGAAGAAGGTAAGCTGATTTTTGTTAATGAGTCTCTGGGATTTGAAAATTTATCCATGAAAAAAGTAATCTGATTTCTATGTTATGTGACGTCTAGCGAAGATGTTAACATTTCGACGAGGCCGTGTTGGAGCTGATTTTTAAACCGAGTTGCGTCGCGTATTTTGCAAAGAAAGGAGGATTTTTAAGATGAGTGCTATGCTTGGATGCGTACTAAGCAGGCGCGACCTATGAAGCCTTGAATGTTTCTTTAGGTTTCTTTATTAGTCTGAGGTTTAATTTGATAGCCGGGATTTGTAATTTTAAACGTAGGAAGACTAGATTCAAAAGAGGTCTTTTATGGCCAATTCGCTGTGTTTCACAAAGAGGAGGACCCCGCAAGATGAATATCGCGCTGAGCGCACATGAGACAAAAGAAGAATTAGCAGCACAATTTTATGCTGTTCATTATTCGGTATTAAAAGCACACGAGGTTTGGGCCTTAGATTCTATTGTAAAAAAAATTTTCAAACTAACAGGCCTTTACGTCGGGAGTTTTTTATCTCGCGAGGATGGTGGTGATCAGCAGATTACCTTTAGAATTTGTTGCCAGGAGATAGATTTGCTTTTATTCTTCAAAGACGGTTTTAACACAGAGCTTACCACTGCTTTGGATGCGGATATTTTAAGACTTTGCGACGTTTACAATATTCCCGTTGCCACCAATACAGCAACGGCGGAGGTCCTAATCAAAAGTTTGAAAAGGGGTGATTTTAGCAAAGTGACCCACTAATTACGATCAAAAAAGCGCGACTATATTTGTAAATTCGGTGCAATAAATTAAAGGTAGCTGATATTTTGATGAGATCTATTATAAAGGCCCAAAGAGGCGTCAGAGATATATTACCGAAAGATAGTTATAAATGGCGATTTATAGAAGATGTTGCCAGAAATTTATCCGCGTCTTTTGGCTTCAAAGAAATTAGGACCCCCGTATTTGAGAGCACAGAACTTTTTGAAAGGTCGGTCGGGGACGAAACTGATGTTGTGCAAAAAGAGATGTACACCTTTCTTGATAAAGGCAAGAGATCAATAACTTTGCGCCCCGAAGGCACTGCGGGGGTCGTTCGCTCCGTGATTGAAAATTCGGTTTTTGGGGGAGCTTTGCCGCTTAAGCTCTTTTACATTAATTCTTTTTATAGATACGAAAAACCCCAGGCTGGCAGATACCGTGAATTTTATCAGTTTGGCGCAGAAGTTTTTGGTCCCGAATCGCCCCAGGCTGATGCGGAAGTAATTTTGTTTATTAGCTCTTTTTTTGACGAATTAGGCATAAAAAATTTAGCATTGAAGATTAATTCTATAGGATGTACCCTCTGCAGAGAGAGATATTCCGTTGCACTCAAAGGTTATTTTAGCACAGCAGGAGATTTGTGCGAGCACTGCGCGCAGAGATTGCATAGGAACCCTTTTAGAATTTTAGATTGCAAGGATGAAAAATGTCGAAATGCTTCTCGAGATGCCCCCGTAATTACGGAATTTTTATGCAAAGAATGCGTTGATCATTTTGATTTGCTCAAAAGTTATCTTGATAGCCTGAAAATTTCTTACATTGTCGATCCAAGAGCTGTGAGGGGTCTTGACTACTACACCAAGACTGTTTTCGAATTTGTCGATACTTTTTCCCGCGGCCAAAATTCTGTCTGTGGAGGAGGAAGATATGATAATTTGACAGAGCAAATGGGTGGGCCAAAGTTACCGGCGTTGGGTTTTGCCGTAGGTATGGAACGATTGCTCCTCATGATGGAACAACAAAACCTTGAAATACAAAAACCACAAGATTGCGATATATATATTGCGAATGCTGCAGAAGAGTTTAAATTAACCACCATGAAGCTTTCGTTTATTTTGAGGGTTTTTGGGAAAATTAATTGTGAATATGATATTTCTGATAAAAATTTAAGATCCCAGGTTCGGCATGCCGACAAGTTGGGCGCTAGATTTTTATTGGTGATAGGACAAAAAGAAAAAGATTCGGGATTTGGGATTGTTAAAAATATGAAAACAAAAGAAACCTTAAAAGTGCCTTTATTTCCCGACGATGATTTTTTAAAGGCCGCCAGGAATATAATTTTGGCCCATTTGGCCCAATAGTAGTTAAAAAATGCTCAGAAAGTTAGAGCTTCCTTGTATTTTTAAATGCTTTTAGGGTATCGTGATATTTGAATGTACTTTT
>JAIRSI010000021.1 GCA_031255515.1 Oscillospiraceae bacterium
AGATTTAAATCGTAAAGATCTTTTCTTTCTATTTCTAATTCATGTTCAATGTATTCTTCTGGAGTAAAATTGTAACCTTTAGAATTTGCAAAAGGTATTAAAGCCTCTCTAAGAAAGGTATAACTGCTCGCAGGATCTAGTACCCCAGAGCCATATTCGGATCTTAATTTTTGAAGTTCACCTTTTAAATTTTCGTTTTTCGCCAATTCTTCTTTAAAAGCCACAATATTTCTTTTCATTGTAAAGTTATCCCCCCCTAAACTTACGACCTATTAAATTCTAAAAATTAATACCATTTACGATGTAATTGTGCTCGGCAAATGCTGAAAATATACAAATTCATTGGAACATGTGCTGTGACTGTTCCGATCTAGAATAGATATCGATGGTTTTCGGATAGTTTCAAAATCCTCAAAGCTCGAATTTCAGCCAATTTTTAAGGTTAGCCGTGGGTACACTTCACCGCTGTTGTGGTTAAAATTTCCCATATCCACACCTTGCTGCATAGATTTTAGCTTATTGGTACGGGTCCTTAAATTTTTTTCTTCGTGACCTCGCGAGTGCGATAGTGAAAAGCCCAATGGTAGGAATTGATGGATTGTCGTTGGTGCACGTGATTTAGCGATTTAAAAAAAATATGTCGTTTAAATTTGCAAAAGTTTGCCTATTTTATTTAAAATTTCTGTCGATGAATTTTCACGAAGTTTAAAGCATATAGTTTGATTTTTTGAAAGATCTAAGGTAATTTTGGTCTTTAGTCTGCTAATTATATCGGGAAAAGCGGCGGTATTTGTGTTGCTAAAAGAGATAAAAATCTTTTTCCCGCTCTGCCTAATTTCGCTAATGCCAAGCTTTGTAGCCTTGCTTCTTATCATGGCAACTTCTATCAGATCGTTTAATTCATTTGGCGGCTTGCCAAATCTGTCCGTTAGATCGCTGACCACGTTTTTGATGTCTTCTCTGCAGCGAATATTGGAGATTTCTCTGTATACATTCAGTCTATTTTCTATATTATCTATATAATTTTCCGGAATGTGCGCACCAATTGAAAGATTGACGTTGCACAGCTCGTCGTTTGAAAAATTACCACTTTTACCCTCTTGCTCTTTGATCGCGTCTGAGAGCAAACGCATGTACATATTGTAGCCGACATCCGAAACATGCCCGTGTTGATCGGCACTTAGTATGTTCCCGGCACCTCTTAATTCTAAATCTCTCATGGCAATATTTAAACCTGAGCCAAATTGGACAAATTCTCTAATCGCATCCAATCTTTTTTCTGATATGGGAGTCAGAATTTTGTCTTTTTTAAAGGTAAAATAGGCATAACCGCGACGCGAAGACCTGCCAACTCTCCCCCTGATCTGATAAAGTTGAGAAAGGCCCATTTTGTCGGCGTTTTCTATTACTAAGGTGTTGACGTTGGGCACATCGACGCCAGTTTCGATGATGGTGGTGCAAACAAAAATGTCTACTTCGTGATTTATGACTTTTTGCCAGGCAGCCAGCAGATTTTTTTCCGACATTTTACCGTGGCCTATGCACAGCCTTGCTTCCGGCAGTAATTTTGATATATAAGTGGCGGTTTCTTCTATGGTTTGAACGCTGTTGTGGAGGTAGTAAACTTGGCCGCCGCGCCTAATTTCTTTGTCCATAACTTCCTTTATAAAAATGGGACTATACTCCAAAATATAAGTTTTAACGATTTGTCTGTCTTGTGGCGCTTCTTCTATAACCGACATATCTCTTATTTTTGCGACAACCATATTCAAAGTTCGCGGTATTGGCGTTGCCGTTACGCTGAGAATATCGGCGCCCGCGCATATGCCTTTGAATTTTTCTTTTTGAGCAACCCCAAACCTTTGTTCTTCGTCAATTATAAGAAGTCCCAGATCCCTAAAAATCACGTCGTCCTGGATAAGGCGGTGAGTTCCCACAACCAAATCCACCTTGCCCTCTCTTAATTTTTGCAGTATTAGATCTTGTTCTTTTTTTGTTTGAAGTCTTGAAAGTAGCTCTATTTTAACAGGAAAACTTTCAAATCTTTTGGTGACATTTAAAAAATGTTGCCACGCGAGGATGACCGTTGGCGCGATTATGGCGCACTGTTTGCAGTTTGAAACACATTTAAAGGCAGCCCTAAGAGCAACCTCTGTTTTCCCAAAACCAACGTCCCCACAGAGCAGACGGTCCATAGGAAAACTGCTCTGCATGTCTTTTTTTATCTCGTCTATGCAGCGCAACTGGTCCTTAGTTTCTACGTACTCAAATTTAGCCTCAAAATCTCTTTGCCACTCCGTGTCTTCAGGAAAGGCGTAACCTTTAGCTCGCATCCGACCCCAGTATATCACACAGAGCTTTTCGGCAATTACTTTGGCGGCCTTTCGAACCTTAGATTTTGTCTTTTTCCAAGCGTCCGTCCCAAGTCTGCTCAGGCGTATTATCGAAGATTCCTTGGGCCCAATGTACTTAGAAAGCATATCTGTTTGAACGACGGGGACATAAAGAATGTCGTCTTTAGCATATTTTATACGAATATAATCTTTGAGAACGCCATCGGCATTAATTTTAAAAATCCCCAAAAAAATCCCCACACCATAGGATGAATGAACCACGTAATCTCCCACTTTTAGCTGTTGTATATCGATTATTGAGTTAGAATGCCGAATTTTAGCTCTTGTCGGTTTTTTTAGGCTTATAACTTTTTTATAGGTCATTAAAGCAAATTTTAAGTCAGGATAAAAGAAACCCGAAGAAAGTCCGCCAGACATAACACAAGCGAGCGTTTTGGGGATTGTTTCTGGATTTTTTAAGTACACGTTGGGAATTTCAGATTCATTTAAATCTTTACCAAGAGCAATACAAAAGTTCTCTTTCCCCGCTAAAATTACCCTTGTAGAATCTTTAAAACGATTTAAATCTTTGCACAAAGCTTCAAAAGATCCTTTTTGTGGATCCACAATTAGAGCGTTAATTTCTATAGTAGTTTTTGGTGGAACTTCATGCTTTGTGTCGGTAAATCGTTGCAAATAGATAGTTTTTCTCCCTTGATAATGGTCAAGTAAATCGATGTAACTCTCGCCAAATTTACACAATTTGGATGTTAATATACCATTTTCAAGGTAATTTCTAAGGTCCTCTTGATATGCGAGTTCTTGCGCGCGAAATAAGTCTTTAATTTTGGCATTTTCAAAAATAAATAAGAACTCATCATTCTTAAAATACGACATTAAACTACAAGGATTCTTATATATCACTGGAAGAAATTTATCTATAGAGCCAATTGTTTTATTAGATTTTAATTTTTCAAGCTCTAATTCCAGAATTTTTGCAGAATTTTTTCTGCCCTCTTTTATTTGTTCTTCGATTAAATTTTTAATTTTTTCCTTAAGATCGGCAAAATCTTCAATTATAATTTCTGTGGCCGGCACAATAGTTATGCTGTCAATCTGATTTTGGCGCTGCTGTGTCTCCGCATCAAAATAAGAGATAGAGTCAATTTCATTGCCAAAAAATTCCATTCTCACAGGGTAATTTTCGTTATTGATAAAAACGTCTAAAATTCCGCCTCTAAGGGAAAATTGACCCTGTGCCTCGACTTTATCGTAGGAACAATATCCCCATAAATTTAGTAAATTTCTTAATTTGTCTATAGAAAATTTTGCTCCTTTTTGGAGTTTTATAATATTTCTAGATAGAACTCCAGGAGGAACAGTGTATTTAGAAGCAGCATCTACGCAAGCTACTATTACGTCGAAATTTTGCAGTAGAATGTTGGATAATACACTCACCCTTTTTTGTTCATTTTCTTTTGATTGCAACAAAATATCTCTAAATTCAAAATCTCTCCAAGGAAAAACAAACGCGCGGCAACCCATAGCGCAAAGATCCTGGGCGAAAACGGTGGCACTGGCTTCGCTGTGGGTAAGAAGCAGCGCTTTATTTTTTTGCTCACAAAGCGTGTAAATAAGGTGAGATGCGTGTATTTTAGAAATTCCTGCAATTTGAACTGGTAATTCTTCTTTGTCGATCGCATCTTGTAACTTATTGTATTCTTTGGTGGCATTCATAATATTTTTCAAAAATTTCATAAATCTTTTCCTATTTATAGCTATTCCGATTTAAAACAAACTATGGTAAGGTATAAGAATGACATGTTTAAAAGACGCAAGAGAAGTGGTATTTTTGTACCTAGCAAAAGTACCGCTTCCAAAGAACTTAAGACCCACTTTAAATCGGAACAGCCACAGTGTTTAGATGCAAGGCATTCTGTCGACTGCAAGCTAAATTTCTATGCCATAAAAAGGGGTTTGCCTTCGTGTATTCTTTTAATTGCCTTAGAAAACACACTGTCCACCGATAAAATCTCAAATTCTTTGCAAAATTTGCCTTCTGGAACCGGTATTGTGTCGAGCAATATCAATTTAGAGATTAAACTGTTGTTAATTCTATCCGTGGCCGGACCAGAAATCACCGCATGCGTAGCGCAAGCGTAAACTTCGGTGGCGCCCCCGCGCTCTACCACGGCTTCGGCGGCGCTACAAAGAGTACCGGCGGTATCTATCATGTCGTCGACGAGTATAACTTTCTTGCCCCTTACATCCCCAATAATATTCATAACCTCACTCACATTAGCACGAGGACGGCGCTTATCTATTATGGCCAGCGGACAAGATAATTTTGCGGCAAAACCTCTCGCCCTGGTAACAGATCCAAGATCTGGCGATACGACTACAAAATCAGAAAGATTTTCAGAAAATTTTTCCTTTAAATGAGAAGCAAGTATAGAAGCGCCAATTAAGTTGTCCACGGGAATGTTAAAAAAACCCTGTATTTGAGGGGCGTGCAGATCCATGGTCAAAATTCTGTTGGCCCCGGCGGTCGTTATTATGTCGGCGACAAGCTTTGCCGAAATTGGTTCGCGGGCTCTTGACTTTCTATCTTGTCTGGCGTAGCCAAAGTACGGAATGACGACGCCGATGCTGGCCACAGAAGCCCTCTTCATTGCGTCTATCATTATAAGAAGCTCCATCACACTGGTGTTTACGGGCGAACAAGTTGACTGTATTATAAAGCAATCCGAGCCCCTAACAGATTCCTCAAGAGAAAGCGAAACCTCGCCGTCGCTGAATTTTTCAAGTTTAGCTTTACCTAAAGACAAACCGAGCTTGTCGGCAATTCTTTTGGCAAGAGTCCTGTTAGAATTGCCGGAAAAAATCTTTATTTCCTTTCCACCATATCTCATATGTCACCCCAAAACAACAAAACTTGCGCTATAATTTAAAAAACCACTATGTCATATTCTATCAAAACTTGTGCTATTAACTCGGCAAAAACTTATTTTTTGATATATTGCTCCAAAATATACACTAAAAGCCCCCAATATCGGAAACGACACGGCAAAAGGAAAACTTTTTTCAAGCAGCTACTTTTGCTCCACTACATCCGAGCCCATGAGCTATTCTATCACAGTCCGATTAATATGAAAAGCCCTAAATTTAATAAATTCCCCTTGAGATTTTTTTAGAAACCGAGTACAATAATGAAAGTCGAATTTGATGCGAGGGTAAGGGGCTAAAACCATGGAAAACGGTCAAAAGGTAGAAAGCAACAATTTTATTTACGATATTATTAAGGAGGATATCGTGAAGGGTTTAGGCAAAGACAGTCTCACCCTTCACACCAGATTTCCGCCCGAGCCGAACGGCCATTTGCACATAGGGCACGCGAAGGCCATTTGCATAAATTTTGGTGTGGCGGAAAAATTCGGCGGAATTTGCAATCTAAGGATGGACGACACTAATCCCGCGAAAGAAGATGAATCTTATGTCGAGGGCATTAAATCCGACGTCGACTGGCTTGGATTTGATTGGGGTGATAGATTTTACTACGCGTCTGATTATTTTTTGCAAATGTACGAATTTGCTCGCGAACTTATAGAAAAAGGTTTGGCGTACGTTTGTCAGCTCACACCCGATGAGGTTAGAGCAAACAGAGGCGATCTTTTAAACCCCGCCGTTAGTCCTTACCGAGACAGGCCTAAGGCGGAAAGCATGGATCTTTTTGAAAGGATGAAAAATGGCGAATTTGACGATAGAAAAATGACTTTAAGGGCTAAAATCGACCTAGCTTCCGGAAATTTCAACATGCGAGATCCCGTTATATATAGGATCGGCCACGAAAAACATCACAGAACCGGCGACAACTGGTGCATTTACCCCATGTATGATTTTGCTCATCCAATAGAAGATGCTCTTGAAAACATAACCCACTCGCTTTGTTCTCTTGAATTTGAGGATCACAGACCCCTTTACGATTGGGTTGTAAATAATGTGAGCGTCCCTTCAAAACCAAAGCAAATTGAGTTTGCAAGGCTGTCCGTTAATTATACGGTTATGAGTAAAAGGAAGCTATCAAAACTTGTCGATGAGAAAGTCGTCAGCGGTTGGGATGACCCAAGGATGCCCACTATTTCAGGCCTTAGAAGAAGGGGCTACACTCCCGTTTCAATCCGCGCTTTTTGCGAGGGAATTGGGATTTCAAAGGTGAATAGTGTCGTTGATTATGCGTTTCTTGAGCACTGTTTGCGCGAGGATCTGAACATGATTGCAACAAGAGCAATGGTGGTTTTGCGTCCCGTAAAGCTAATTATCACCAATTATCCAGAGGATAAATATGAGATTTTTGAGATTCCTAACAATCCAAATCGTCCAGAAGATGGCACCAGAAATATAATTTTTTCTCGTGAAATATATATTGAATCAGATGATTTTATGCCCAGTCCGACAAAAAAATATTTTAGACTTTTTCCGGGCAATGAAGTTAGGTTGAAATCAACTTATATCGTCAGATGCACGGGTTACGAGGTGAACGAAGGCAAAGTTACTAAGATTTACGCCGAATATGATCCAGAAAGTCGCGGCGGGAACGCGCAGGACGGCCGTAAAGTCAAGAGCACCATTCATTGGGTTGACTGCAATAATTTTTTAGACGTTGAAGTTAGACTTTATAATAAATTGTTTTTGAGTGAAAATCCAGAGGAAGGCGGCCAAGATCTACTGGAAAACGTAAATAAAGACTCGATCGTTGTGCTAAATAATTGCAAAGCGGAAAAACTTTTGCAAGGGGCAAAAATAGG
This sequence comes from Oscillospiraceae bacterium, assembly GCA_031255515.1. Classification (GTDB taxonomy): domain Bacteria; phylum Bacillota; class Clostridia; order Oscillospirales; family Acutalibacteraceae; genus JAITRE01. Next base: position 7,139 of record JAIRSI010000021.1, read on the forward strand.
CGATTCTTATCAATTTATGAGGCTTGGTTATTTTTGTGTAGACTCTGACAGTGGGCAAAATAATTTGATTTTTAATAGGAGTGTTTCGTTGAAAGGATGGGCTCCAAAAAAATAGTGCTTTTGTATGCCTAAATGGAATTTTAAAGGGGAGCATTTCGTTAAAAGGTGTTAAGAAATAGTATCATTGAAATGGTACTTTGTATGATAAAATGTAATTTTAAAGGGGAACACTTCGTTAAAAAGTGTTAATAAAGAATATAGGGGAACACTTCGTTAAAAAGTGTTGATAAAGAGTATATTTGAAATGGTACTTTATATGATAAAATGGAATTTTTAGCGAAAGCATTTTGTTAAAGAATCTCAAGGAAGAGTAGCTATCGAAATAGTATCTCAAAGTATGGCGAAATGGAATTTTAAAGGAGAGTGTTTCGTTAAAAGGTGTTAAGAAATAGTATCAAGAGCATTTCGTTAAAAAGTGTTGATAAAGAGTATAGTTAAAATGGTACTTTGTATGACAAAATGGAATTTTTAGCGAAAGCATTTTGTTGAAGAATCTCAAGGAAGAGTAGCTATCGAAATAGTATCTCAAAGTATATCGAAATGGAATTTTAAAGGAGAGTATTTCGTTAAAAAGTGTTAAGAAAGAGTAGCGTTTTTTATGTGATAGCAGTATAGATTCTTTGCGTGGCAAGGTGGAAAATTGGTTCTTTGGGTGGATAAAATGAAGAGAAACAGCGTTTTGTATAACAAAATAAAAATAGGTTGTGTTTTTTAGGTGGCAAAATGAAAGAAACTAGCGTTTTGTACAGAAAAATAAGGTTTTCAGCAGGATTATTTCAGTGAAGTAGCCATTTTTACGGTGAAATAAAAAATGGATAGCGCTTTTTAGGTGATGAAACGAAAAAGAAACGAAGTTTTGCACGGGAAAATAAAATTTTTGGCAAAAATGTTTCAATAGTGTTTTTGTGATAGAATAAATTTTTTAACAGGAGTATTTTATCGAAGCAGTGCCTCACACGTAAAAATCTTTAACAAGAGTGTTTAACCGGATCGATTTACTCCGCAAAATTTAATATGTTTTTGAGAGAATGGAAAAATCCTATGAAGAAACGCATTTTAAAGCAAATAAATTCACCCAATGATCTTAAAAAATTAAAATTAGAAAGTCTTACGCAGCTTTGCGAAGAAATCAGACAAGATATAATAGAAGTTGTTTCTCGGAACGGGGGCCATTTAGCGTCCAATCTGGGCGTAGTTGAACTCACGGTCGCTATGCACCGTGTTTTTAACTCTCCCGAAGATAGAATAATTCTTGATGTGGGCCACCAGTGTTATGCTCATAAAATGCTAACAGGAAGACGAGAAGCGATCCACACTATCAGAAAATCTGGCGGAATTTCTGGCTTTCCAAAATGCGAAGAGAGCGTACACGATGCCTTTGGAACTGGGCACAGCAGCACATCCATCTCAGCGGCGCTTGGCATGTTAGAAGCAAAAAGACTTTTAAAAAAGCACAGTCATGTGGTGGCGCTCATAGGCGACGGCGCTCTTTCTGGAGGCCTTTCCTACGAGGCTCTCAACAACGCCGGGCAGACAGCGAAGAACATCATAATCATTTTAAATGATAATAAAATGTCGATATCTGAGAGCGTTGGCTCAATGGCGTATTATTTGTCGAAGATTCGCATTAAATCTTCATATATAAAAACGAAAAATACAGTAAAGCGAGTGCTTAGCAAAATTCCATTTATTGGAGAAATAACCAAAAAATTTTTATTAAATATAAAGACTAGCATTAGAAGATTTATCTATCACAGAACTTTTTTTGAAGACATGGGGTTCGCTTACTATGGGCCTGTTGACGGGCATGATCTTAGCAGTTTAATTCAGGTTTTAGAGGCCTCAAAGCAAATTAGTGGCCCTGTATTAATCCACGTAAACACTCAAAAAGGCAGAGGGTATTCTTTCGCCGAAGATAGTCCCGACGCGTTTCACGTCATATCTAAATTCGACAGAAAAACAGGGCAAACGGAACCTAATGCTTCTCCTAAATTGACATTTTCCAGTGTTTTTGGTGATAAAATTTTAAATCTTTCCGAGAAAAATAACAAGATTTGCGCGATCACAGCTGCCATGAAGGACGGAACAGGCCTAACGGATTTTTCTTGTAAGTTTCCAGAAAGATTTTTTGATGTCGGCATAGCGGAAGCTCACGCGGTAACTTTTGCCTGTGGCCTTGCCCGCGAGGGAATAATCCCGGTTTTTGCAGCATACTCTAGTTTTTTACAGCGCAGTTACGACCAAATAATTCACGACGCGGCCATCCAAAATTTAAGAATTATTCTTGCCGTAGACAGAGCGGGAATAATCGGAGAGGATGGTAAAACGCATCAGGGTGTTTTCGACACTAGTTTTTTAAATGCCATCCCAAATGTTACAATTTTTGCGCCAAGTTTTTTTGAAGAATTAAAAAATATGATCGAAAAATCTGTTTGTAAATCTAGCGGCGTTGTAGTGATTAGGTATCCCAAAGGAGCTGAATGGTATAGGCCATGTGATTTTGTCGATAGTGGAGGAAATTTGCCGTTTGACATATACGGTGATATAAATTGCAAAATAGTCATAGTTGTTTACGGAAGGCTTTTTTCGCTGGCGTGTCTTGCCAAAGAAAAGCTGGAAAAAAGGGGAATTAAAATTTTTATTATAAAACTTAATAGAATAAAGCCGATTTCAGATTCATTATTTAAAATTTTTCAAAATGGCCATTTTGTGTTTTTTTTTGAAGAAGGAATGGTCTGTGGAGGGGTTGGAGAACATCTTGGATTCTTGCTTTCTCAAAAGAAAAGAGGAGTGAATTTTTACTTAAAAGGCATATGCGACTATTTTGTGGAGCAATCTACAGTGAGTGAGTCACTCAAGGCTTTGGATTTGGATGAAAATGGAATGGTGGAAACTATTTTAGAACAGCTGGAGTTGATTTCTGATGAAAAAAATAAGGCTAATTTGTAGAATAAGGCGAGCCGGTTTACTACAAAGTATGATGCGCACAAGTAAAATCCGCGATAAAAGTACCCGCTGCCGCGCCCCTTCGCAAACCAAAGAAGCATGACGCTATAAGAAGTGTTTATTTTTGCGGGGGCAGAAACCAGCGCGGGCGCCAGGGGGGTAAGCGGCACATTTTGTAAAACAAAACAGCGTGTGGCGCCGAGAAATAAGTACTTCGCACTTTGCAGAGCAAGACATTATGGCGTCATAGGATAGGCATTCTCTTGCAAAAACGGGAGGTAGTGGCATTTGGTGCTAACACGGAAGCGTTGTAAAATAAGTGTTTCACGCTTTATAGGACAAAGCAGCAACAGCGTCTCGTCAGGATAAATATCATCTTGCGAAGCAAAGCGTCATGGCGTCGTAGAATAAGCGTTCTCTTACAAGACGGGAGGTAATGACATTTGGTGCTAGCACGGGAGCGTTGTAAAATAAGTGTTTCACGCTTTATAGAGCAAAGCAGCGACAGCGTCTCGTCAGGATAAATATCATCTTGCAAAGCAAAGCGTCATGGCACCATAAAATAGTCGCTTTTTGCAAAGCGAAACAATGACATCCAATGCATCATGGTGTCAGCTTAGAATGGGCGTTTTTTGTAAAGCGAAACAATGGCGTCCAATACAGAGAATCTAGGGTCAGCAAAAACAAACAGCACCTTTTGTAAGACAATTGACGTCTAGTTATCATTGCTTTTGCAAGGTAAAACAGCGCAGCGTCAAAATAAGCACTTCACCTCTTTGCAAACCATAAAAAGATAACATGGGGAAAATAAGTGCTCAGTTCTGCAAAGTAAAATCACGGCGTCAGCGTAAAACAGGTGCCTTTCTACAAAGCAGGACATAGCATTTGATGCGAAATTTTAAGCCGATCTAATTTTTGTAAGTTTGGAGGATATAAGAGTGAGAGTTTCGATTTTGCCAAACCTAAAAAAAGATAACATAGGAAAAATAAGTGCTCAGTTCTGCAAAGCAAAATCACGGCGTCAGCGTAAAACAGGTGCCTTTCTACAAAACAGGACATAGCATTTGATGCGAAATTTTAAGCCGATCTAATTTTTGTAAGTTTGGAGGATATAAGAGTGAGAATTGCGATTTTGCCAAACTTAACTAGAAATGGATCTCGCGAATGCATAGCGCAAATAATTGACATTTTAATTGCTTTTAATGCTCAAATTTACACAATTTCTGAATACAAAAAAATATTAAACGACGATAGATTGTTTTTTTTAGAAAAAATAGAAGAAGTTGTAGAAAAATGCGATATTTCTATAACAATTGGGGGTGACGGTACTATAACTCACGCCGCGAAATACGCTGTTTTGGCACAAAAACCTATTCTTGGGATAAATTTAGGTAGAGTTGGGTTTGTGGCAACACTCGAGAGGGATGATCTATGCAAACTAGAACTCCTGTTTCTTGGCAAATATTTTATTAACCGTCGGGCAATGATTAGCGCGCACGTTTACGATCAAGACAGTACTCACAAAAAAACTTTCTACGCTTTAAATGACGTCGTGATTTCTCAAATTGAAGCTGTAAAAATAAGCGACTTCATTATGTTTTATAAAAAAGAAAAGTTTTATTATAGATCCGATGGCCTGATTTTTTCAACCCCCACTGGCTCCACGGCTTATTCTTTGTCTGCGGGGGGGCCAGTGATAGATCCGGAGATATCTTGTATTTTGTTCTCTCAAATTTGTCCACACTCCGTGTGTCAAAGGCCCACTATTTTTTCGAGCTCTTCTGAATTCGCAGTAAGGGCGCACAGCCCCAAAGCTGACAAAAAACTTGCGGTGATAGTGGACGGCAGGGTGGTTTGTGAGTTCTCTTGGCGCGAGATCGTCAAAGTAAGTCTTTTTGATAAATGTCTAGAGCTAATTTCCTTTGAAAAACAAAATTTTTATGGAAATTTTAAGAAAAAGTTTATAAGTCCCGTTGACTAAATTTTACACTATCTGACGGATTTTTGACTGCTATGCCACTTGTGATTGACAATTAGCGAAAATCCTGATAGAATTAAAAATATGAATAAGGTAACAAATTTTTTAGCAAATAATTAACGCGAACATTTAAAAAACAATGCATCGTAAAGAGTTAAAGCGACGTACAAGCGATAGAATCAAAGACATGTTGTTAGCTGACGGATGGTTTTGAGTCTACAGAAAAATAGCTAAAACGCTGCTTCTTGACGAAGATATGGTAAACAAGCATGTTAATGAATATATGTAAAATAAAAAAAATAAAGATTCAAACCAGAGGATCAAAAAGTAAGCTTTCTAATCGAGCAAACCAAAAAATTAATTACTTATCTTAAAAAAACCAAAAATTTATCTCAAAAAGCCGCGAAAATTTGCGATTATGCTGAAAAATTTATGGTATAAATGCCGGTTACAGGAATGACAAATTGGCTAAAAAGAAATAATTTTACTTACAGTAAACCGCACGGAGTGCCGGTAAAAGCGAATCCTGTGACAACAAAAATTATTCATGGCTGGATTAAAAGAAAGTCTGACAAAACCATTGAAACTACGGGGCAAGAACGCGCATGAACATTGTTGGCGCGATAAATTTATAAAAAATGCAGGTTGACATCAAAGATTGCAAAACAATCAACAGCGAAAGCATGATTGATTATTTTAATTTTTTGAAAACTTGCTATCCGAAAGCGCCTAAAATTCATATCATCTTGGATCAGGGGCCATACAACAAAAGTAAATACCCTAGAATTTACCGCTAAAAACGACATAGTGCTACATCACTCACCACCACACAACCCAAATGTAAGTCCGATTGAGTGACTAACAACATAGTGCTGCATCACTTACCGCCACACAACCCAAATCTAAACTCGATTGAGTAACCGCAGAAAGTAATGAATGAAAATGCCAGAAATAACGTGTTTTTTAGTTCGGCCAAGAAGTTTAAAAACGATATCCAAAATTTTTCCAAGCAAGACTCAGGGAATATTTCCCATGCTATGAAATTATGTATTAATAACAATTTCCATATTTTTAAAAGGCCGTAGTTTCAGTTTGGAGAGGTATAGCATTAAAGATTGTCTATCTTTACCACGTAAATTTTAGCCCATTGGTACGAGTTCCAAAATTTAAACTATCCCATCTGCAGTTTCAGTTTAGAAAGGTATAGCATTAAAGATTGTCTATCTTTACCACGTAAATTTTAGCCCATTGGTACGAGCTCCAAAATTTAAACATTCCATCTACTGCTATTTTGGAATTTCCCGTATTCATATCTCACTACGTAAATCTC
>JAIRSI010000026.1 GCA_031255515.1 Oscillospiraceae bacterium
CCGAGCAAGCACGCTGCCGCATTGCCAAACGCACAAAGCGAGAGCGCTGCACCGCCGGTCGCGGATGACGAAGACGACAATCAGTTGATAGCACATTACATGATTCCCAAGGAAGAGGAAATGACAGAAGAAGAAAAGCAGATGGCCGATGGTATTTTGCAGTATTGGTGGCCCGACCGATCAACGTTTGAAAAGGCGTCGATGGTGACCGTCGTGTTGCAAATTTTGATTAAGGATACGGATTCTGACGTTTTACGTTGGAAGCTCAGAAACAGCTCGCTAGCACATTTAGTCCGTGTCTTGCCAATTCAAGGAGGAGGAGGAAGTATCGTGGAATGTCTTGTTACTTTAGACACTGACACTCCCGCAAAGCTTTTTTTTCATGCATTTAAAAACATTTTGAGCGTGATAGATGGCAAAAGTTTACCATCCGGCGATTACGCTTTTCTTATTTCTATCCCGGAAGGCGTGATTTTTCAACCGCATTTATCTTTAGGCAGCGTGGTAAGGCAAGGACAATGTCTCAGATATTATCACTCACACTTTATACCAGAATGGATACGTCAAATCCATAAGAATGTTGTGCGTGAGTATTTAAAAATAAATGATTATCAAGAACTTTTATCAATGAAACAGATGGATATAGAAAACGATAATATGACTTATGCGGATCTAACAAAATTTGGTGAATTTCTGAAAGAACAAAATGGAACCGTAGCACCAAACTCTTGCGACACCACTAATCTCGGAGAAAAAGCGCACCCTGAGAAGATAAGCGAAGAGCGGCTTCCAACCCTTTGGGGATATGAAGAGGATAATAAAAACAATGGCTCTCAGGATGGCTCTCAGGATGGCTCTCAGGACGATAAGGGCGATAAATAATAGAGTTGCCAATTTTAAAAACAAAAATCAGTTTATCACGGTCTCATTTGCGAATAATCGCAAACGGGGCCGTAATTTTATATTTTTATAAAATTCTACAATACATTTGAAATGTTTTAGTTAAAATGATATAATACTGTCATATTTATAATATTTTTATTGTTTTTAATCGAATTTACTTATCTAATCGTGGCTAAAATGTAGCAGATAATTATTTGCCAAGGTCGTGTATTTGTCAGATTTGTGATTAAAAATTTGGAACTCATTATAAATAAATTTTACACAGGAGCTGAAATGTTTTGAAGAGAACTAGAAAAAATTATAAGAGGTATTCTTTATTATCCGTGTCGACATTAAATGCTTTTATCATACTTTTTACAGGGATTAACCCGCAAAAAGCTCATGCATGCAAAGAATTAGATTTTACTTTGGATTTGAAAAAAGGACAATGGAATGATCCACATTTGATGTTGGACAATTTGCCGGTGCAGCGAGAGAATCAAAGAGCACAGGGGGGCAATCCGCCGCCGCAGCCAGTTTTATCGCCAAAAACAGATCATGACATATTTGAAAATTCTTTACTGAGAGATTATAAGGTCCCCAAAGAAGAGGAAATAATGGGAGCAGAAAGAGACACGTTCCCGAACTTTTTGTGGGGGGTTTGGCCGAATCTAAATGACGGTAGTTATGACAGTTCAAGGAATGTGAGTGTCATTTTGGAAATTATAGTCGACAGACCTTATGAAGTTTTGGATGAGAAAATCAAAAAAAATTTACCGGCAAATCTTGTTTATTTAGAGAAATCTCAAGAAGGAATAAGTTCTCTGTGCACGATCTTTAGAACAAGCAACGAAATTCTTGCAAAACATATTCCCCATGCGATCTGGAGATTTTTGACAAATGTGATTGGTGAGGATTTACCGTGCGGTACTGAAAGTATGAGCTTTATTGTTTGTCTTTTACCAGGAGGTGAAGGATACCGAATGTTGCTTCCAAATTTGAGCTTACGAGACAACGGAGTGGAAGAAAGAAACTGTTTGCGGCTTCTTCACTCGTCTTTTATACCCAAAAAGTTTTTACAAGAAGCTAAGGACCATGTGTTTTTTGAGTCACACTATAAACATCAACCTGGTTTGCGGCTGCGAGAAATTAAAGCCCCGAGCAAGCACACTGCCGCATTGCCAAACGCACAAAGTGAGAGTGCTGTACCGCCGGGCGCGGATGACGAAGACGACAATAATTTGATAGCAGATTGCATGATTCCCAAGGAAGAGGAAATGACAGAAGAAGAAAAGCGGATGGCCGATGGTGTTTTGCAGTATTGGTGGCCCGATCGATCAACGCTTGAAGAGGCGTCGACGGTGACCGTCGTGTTACAAATTTTGACTAAAGATACGGATTCTGACGCTTTACATTGGAAGCTCAGAAACAGCTCGCTAGCACATTTAGTCCGTGTCTTATCAATTCAAGGAGGAGGAAGTGTTGTGGAATGTCTTGTCACCTTAGACACCAGGACTCCCATAAAGCTTTTTTTTCATGCATTTAAAAATCTTTTGAGCGTGATAGATGGCAAAAGTTTACCATCCGGCGATTACGCTTTTCTTATTTCTGTCCCGGAAGGCGTGATTTTTCAACCGAGTTCACCTTTAGGCAACGAAGTAAGGCAAGGACAATGTTTCAGATACCATTACTCACATTTTATGTCAGAAGAGTTGCGTCAAGCCCATAAGAATTGTTTGCGTGAGCAATTAAAAATAAATAATTATCAGAAGTTTTTATCGCTGAAATGGATGGATACGGAAAACGATAAGATGATTTATGCGAAGCCAACAGAACTTGATGAATTTCTGAAAGAACAAGATAAAACTGTAGCACCAAACTCTCAGGGCACCACTAATCTTGGAGGAGCGCCCCCCGAGGAGATAAGCAAAGAGCAGCTTCCAAACCCTTGGGAATTTAAAGAGGATAATGAAAACAATGGCTCTCAGGGTGACTCTCGGAATGGTTCTCGGAATGGTTCTCAGAATGGTTCTCAGAACGATAAGGGCGATAAATAATAGAGTTGCCAATTTTAAAAACAAAAATCAGTTTATCACGGTCTCATTTGCGGATAATCGCGAGTGGGCCGTGATTTCATATTTTTATGCAATTCTAGTGTGTCTGCAAAGCAACCCCCATCTAACGGATACGACAGTCCCTTATTGATTCCATACGTAACTCCCTGGGAAGATAAAATATCCCAAACGGCAAAAAGGCGCATGGGCCAAACAAAACTCTGATCCTAACCTATCACGGTCTCGTTTGAAGAGACAAAATTTTAAAACATTCACGCGAGGGATACAGTGGATAATGTAAATAAGAAAAAAATCAGCAATACTACAATCATTCCTTTTGACAAAAAGAAAATTTTCATAGATTTTTTTGTCGAAAAAAGTGCGTGCGAATTCCTATCAAACTCAAAAAGAGTTGGCCTTATACTTAAAATATATCTAAAAGCGAATATAGACAAAATCAAGACTGTCATCCAGCGAAACGTCATGAATTCTTGCGAAATTTCCTCATTGTACTCCGATATTATGGAGTCTAGGCAAGAAAAAAGGTTGTTTAGAAAATGAATTAAAATTCCTGGGAGCATAGAATTAGTTTCTACTAAAATCATCCCCAAAATCAGGCCCACGACAAAAGCGAAGGGAATTTGAACGGCATTGGAGTGTACCACACCAAATAAAATCGAGGAGGAAATAATTGCAAAAAAATTGCCAAATTTTCTTAAAGAACCAAGAATTACCCCTCTAAAGACAAATTCCTCAACCAAAGCGGGAGAAACAGAAATCATTATCAAATAAAGTACAATTCTTACGGGATCCTTGTTAACTTCGGGTAAATTTGGGAGTTTGCAAGTTATGCCTAGTAAACTTAGATTTTGAAGTAGGACGTTCGAAACTTGATTTGCAAAAAAACAGATGAACAAACCCACCATCACAAGAGAAAATAGCTTTTTGCGTTTAACTTTTTCAAAGCAGAGCACCCGTGAGATATCAAGCTTTAGCAGGGCGTCTTTTTTAGAAAGGATAAACAAAAATGGCAAAACAGACGCGGCTATTTCAGCTAGATTGTGGAGAGTATAAAAACTTATTGCATCCGCGTTTGCAATTCCCTTTGTCGATTTTTCGTAGTTAAGACCCACGATTTCACATGAAATGATAGAAAATTCTAAAAAACATACCATCAAAAGCAGGGGCTTTTTAAATTTTATCGACATGTACACCAAGAAAATTAGGCAAATATGAACTAAGATTGACGGGATAACAGCAAAAGTATCTGATATTTTGTGCAAAATTGCAAAAGAGCAGAAAACTGATGACAATACAACAAAAGAATATACGCAGATTTTTGGATATTTTTGTGAAATTAACCAAAATAACCCAGAAAAAACCATACTTCCAGCTAAAATAATTGAAAAAACCACGTTGAATTCCGACAAAGCATCAAGAAAAATGATCAAAATTAAGTACAAGAAGAACGCTTTGGCGATTTTACTAGAAATTCTGCGAAGTTCTGTTTTTTGTGTTGGCACGTATTCTGGTGTGTATCTGATTTGCTCGTTTCGCAATGTTTTTCCTCCGTTTTATATATTTAATGCTCGCTAAGTTTGTATTAATAAGTATTCTGATGTGTACCTGATTTGCTCGTTTCGCACTGTTTTATATATTTAACGCTCGTCAAAGACGATTTTAGCACAGCCCGGATGTTAAAAGCAATATTTACCACTTGAAAAACTTACTAAAATCTGTAACAATGTATGAAATAATCTTTAATGTAAACTCCAAAAAATTTGGGCAAAGTGTGTGATTTTTAGGTGATGACGCTGATGAATGGTGATGCTTAATGTATGAAATAATTTTTAATGTAAACTCCAAAAAATTTGGGCAAAGTGTGTAATTTTTAGGTGATGACGCTGATGAATGGTGATGCTGATGAATGAATTTTGGTTGAATGATCTGCGTGAGAGTTTTTTGGATTTTTTTAAATCTAAAGGTCATTTAAGGCTTAAAAGTTTTTCTTTAATACCAGAAAATGACAAAAGTCTGCTGCTCGTTAATTCCGGCATGGCCCCCATGAAGGTCTTTTTTGCGGGCACGCAAAAACCGCCGCGGAAAAGAATTGTCACCTGCCAAAAGTGCGTACGTACTCCCGACATAGAGCAGGTGGGCGTGACTTCTCGACACGGCACATTTTTTGAGATGCTTGGGAATTTTTCTTTTGGGGATTATTTTAAAGAAGAGGCGATTAGTTTTGCCTTTGAATTTTGTACTAAAGTTGTGGGTTTACCATCTGAGAAATTGGTTGTTTCTGTATTTGAAAAAGATAAAGAGGCCTACGAGTTGTGGCGGAAAATCACCGAAATTCCCACGCAAAGAATTGTAAGATTCGGAAAAGAAAATAATTTTTGGGAGCACGGGCCTGGACCCTGTGGACCCTGCTCAGAAATTTATTTTGACCGGGGCGAAAAATATGGTTGCAAAAAAAGTAACTGCGCTCTTGGCTGCGATTGCGACAGGTACGTGGAGATTTGGAATCTAGTTTTTACGCAATTTTCTAGCGACGGCGACGGCAATTACGAAAAGCTTCGTAGCTTTAACATCGATACTGGCATGGGGCTTGAGCGGCTAGCGATGATAGTTCAAGGGGCTAAGAATTTTTTCTTGGTCGACACGATTAAAAATGTGCTGAGTGTTGTTTGCGAAGAAGCTGGTATTGTGTATGGAAAAGACGAAAAAAGGGATACCTACGCTAGAATAGTCACCGACCATATTCGAAGCGCCGTTTTTATGGCTTCCGATGGCATTATACCTTCCGGGGATGGCAGGGGCTATGTTATGAGAAAGCTTATCAGGAGGGCCATTCGTTGTGGTAGAATTTTGGGGTTAAAGGGGAGTTTTTTGTCTAAAATATGCGAGGCTGTTACAAGAGAAAATAAAAAGGCTTATGAAGAGCTAGGCGAGAATTTAGAGTTCACCAAAAAGGTGTTATCATCGGAGGAAGAAAGCTTTTCAAGGACTGTAGACCAAGGCCTCTTGATTTTAAATAGGATAACTTCAAAACCGAATTTTAGAGTGCTTTCGGGCGAAGATGCCTTTTTGCTCCATGATACTTATGGATTCCCCATTGAACTTACCAAAGAAATACTAAAAGAAAATGGCTTTGAGATAGATGCCGATGGCTTTGAAAAACTCATATTGAAACAAAGAGAGAGATCCAATGCCAAAGCGAGTTCGTCTGGGGCGTGGGGCAAAGATTTTGGAGATTTTGATGGGAATTTTTCTTCAAAATTTGTAGGATACGACACAGTTTTTGCCCGTTCAAAAATTTTGGGAATATTTAAAGATGAAAAAAATATCGATTTTATCTCTTTTGATAAAGAAGATGTCGATTGCTTTGTTGTCTTGGATAAGACGCCTTTTTACCCCGAAGGGGGAGGTCAAGTTTCGGACACGGGAACCATGAAAAGCGATACCACTTTACTTACTGTTTTAAGCTCAAAAAAGGTCCAAAATTTTTACATTCACAGATGTGTACTTAAAAAAGGGAGCATTAAAATTGGCGACTTTTTAGACATGTCGGTGGATTTGCGCACAAGAAAAAATACCTCCAAAAATCACACTGCAGCTCATCTTTTGCATTCGGCGCTGAGAATAGTTCTTGGCGAACATGTGCGTCAGGCGGGGCAGCTTGTGGATAGCAGACGTCTGCGTTTTGATTTTTCGCATTTTTCAAAACTTACCAAAGAAGAAGTTGATAAGATAGAAGATGAAGTTAATAAAAAAATTCTAGATTCTATTAAAATTGACAGTTTGCTCATGTCGTTTGACGAAGCAAAGCGCAGCGGCGCCACGGCGCTATTCACTGAAAAGTATGGTGATGTTGTGAGGGTGGTAAAAATAGGTAATTTTTCGTCGGAACTTTGCGCCGGGACGCATGTTTCTAACACATCAGAGATTTGTTTTTTTAAGATAGCCAGCGAGAGTTCTGTGGGTGCGGGCGTAAGAAGGCTCGAAGCCTTTACAGGAGTCAGGGCCATGGAATTTGCAAAGAAATATCAAGATATTGTGTTTGATGCGTGTAGAATTTTAAAGCAAAATAATGTTATAAAAGGTATTAACAATCTTTTGGCCGTTAATCAGAAAAACATCGATTTGATAAGAAAATTTGAAGATAAATTTTCATCGCAACAAGCTCAAAAGCTTCTCGAACACGCAAGAGATCCCAGGGATTTTCCACCAGAATTAGGGTCAAGTATAAAAATTGTGACGCAAAGTTTAATTGATTTGCAGGTGCCGGCTCTTCGAATTATTTGCGATAAAATTGTGAGCAAGGCTCCGGAAGTTGTTGGAGTTATTTCTTCGTCGGTTGGTGAAGATGGGGTGTTTTTGGTGGTTTGTGTCGGGCCTCGGGTTCAAGAATTAGGTATTGGCGCTGATAGCATTATTAAAGGTCTCTCAAAACTTGCTGGCGGCGGCGGCGGCGGGAACTCTAAAATTGCCACGGCCCGTATTTCTTCCAAGGATAAGATTCCTTTGGTTTTTGATTCGGTGGATAGTGTTATTTTGGGTTTATTGTAGAAATACCAGGATACTTGCATTTAGACAATGGCTTGCAAAAATTTTGAGACAGGTGCTTAAATGGCAATTACTAAAAGAATATCACATCTTAAGCGCTTGGCTAGGTGCAGTTTGTAAAAATTTTACGACATTAAAGATAGCAGTTTACACTAGAGGAATATCACATCTTAAGCGTTTGGCTAGCGCAGCTTGTAAAAATTTTACGACAGACATTAAATGGTAATTTACAGCGAAGGAGATATCAGGTCTTGTCAGATGATTTTATTAAAATGGAAAACGTAAGTTTTAGTTACGGCGCGCGAAAATACGAAAAATGCGCCATTTCTGATATTAATCTCGAAATTAAAAGGGGCGAGTTTCTAGCTATAGTTGGACAAAATGGTAGTGGAAAGTCCACCATAGCCAAACATTTAAATGCCATGATTTTACCATCGAGCGGAAAGGTTTTTGTAGATACAATGGACACGTGCGATGAAAATAAAGTTTTTGAGATTCGCCGTGCGGTTGGGTTGGTGTTGCAAAATCCGGACAATCAAATAGTTTCCACTATTGTTGAAGATGACGTGGCCTTTGGTCCGGAAAATTTGGGGATAAATCCAGAAGAAATCAAAAAAAGAGTTTATTTTGCCTTAAAAGCTGTGGGAATGCACGAATTAAAAAAGGAATTTGTCAGCAGATTGTCCGGCGGGCAAAAACAAAGAATTGCCATCGCAGGAATTTTGGCCATAAACCCCGACTGTATGATTTTTGACGAGTCAACCGCCATGCTTGATCCGTGCGGCAGAGAAGAGGTGCTAAAAACTCTCCTTCATCTTAATAAAAAACAGGGCCTAACAATCATATTAATTACTCATTTTATGGAGGAGGCGGTTTTGGCGGACAGAATAGCAGTTATGAAGGGGGGCAAAATAATTAAAATTGGAGGCAAAAGAGAAATATTTTCCGATCTTAATTTGCTGGAATCTTGTCATTTATCCTTGCCTCAATCGGCTAGATTAATTTTATCCCTGAGAAAAAATGGGCTTAAAATAGACGGAAATCCTATAAATAAGACAGAATGTATTGATGTTCTGCACAGATTTTTGTCTTCTTTCAGATAAATATAAGGAGTGTGTTGCCTGTTGCTCACATGTATAGAAACCAAAAATCTTACGTTTCACTACCTAGAAGGGACTAAAATGCAAAAAACGGCAATAAACAACGTAAGCGTAAAGTTTAATTCCTACGACATTATTGCTATAATTGGGCATACGGGTTCCGGGAAGTCAAGCTTTATACAGCATTTAAACGGCCTTTTGAAACCGTCTTTGGGCAAAGTTTTTGTAGAAGGACAAGATATTTGGCAAAATAAATCTGCCACAAAAAACGCAAGAACTAAGGTTGGCGTAGTTTTTCAGCATCCCGAGTATCAGCTTTTTGAGGACACTATCTACAAAGATATTGCATTTGGCCCTAAAAATATGGGTATTTCGGGGGAAGAAATAGACAGAAGAGTTAGAGATGCTGCAAAGTTTGTTGATTTGAATGAGAGTTTGCTAAATAAATCCCCTTTTGATGTTTCTGGGGGAGAAAAACGAAAAGCTGTAATCGCGGGTGTTATTGCCATGGACCCAAACGTCCTGGTTCTGGATGAGCTTACTGCGGGACTTGACCCCGCCAGTCGCGATTTGATTTTTTCTCGAATCATAAAATATCATAAAAAAAGAAAAAATACTATAATTTTTACTTCACATAACATGGAAGAAGTGGCAAATTTTTCTGACAAAGTGCTCGTTTTCAATAAGGGAGAGGTTGCTATGTTTGGGAGTACTTTAGAGGTTTTTGAGGCCCATGAAGAACTTTGTCGCATGGGGCTGTCCGTTCCCGAAGTTACCGACATTTTTTTAGCTTTAAAGCGAATGGACCACAAAAATCTGCCCAATTGCGTTCTCACCATAAAGCAAGCCGTTAAGATTTTGTGCCAGCAAAATCCTTGACGCATCACAAAACAATGGCTTACATCTATTGTTTCTTCTGATTTGATAACAATATTAGTTTTATCTGATTTAATATTTAGCAAAATCACGTCTGCACCCAAACGAGATCTGAAGCCAACAACCACCGTTTTGCAAAAAACATCAAAAGCGGCAACTCGTCACACAGCGACTAATAGAACGTCAAGACGAGCAATGTACATCGCACAATAAGTATCGTCTTTTATGCGAAAGATCAAAATCTAGCACTCCCCCCACAGCACAAACACTGCATCTTATGCAAAAAATATATTTAACGCATTAAAATTAAGAAATATATGGCACGGAAAGTACTGCGTTTTGCAAAGAAAACACGCCTGCGATGTCTTATCTTGGCCCATTAAAATGCTCAAGGCATACTTTAAATATACAAGGAGTTGCTTTAAAAGTGAATTATTCAAGAGAAATAGATAAAAAATGGCAAAAAAAATGGGAAGAGGACAAACTCAGTGAATTTAATACTGAAAATATCGATAAAAAACTTTATTGCCTGGAGATGTTCGCTTACCCTTCTGGCAAAACTTTGCATCTGGGTCATTGGTTTAACTTTGCCCCCGCAGATTCTTGGGCGAGAATGAAAAAGATGCAAGGGTACGAAGTTTTTCAGCCAATGGGCTTTGACGCCTTTGGTCTGCCGGCTGAAAATTTTGCCATCAAAACCGGGGTTCATCCGCAAGATTCAACCAGAGAAAATATCAGAATAATGAAAAAACAGCTGCAAGAAATGGGGGCCATGTTCGCAAACGGCAGCAGTGATGTCGCAACTTGCATGCCAGAATATTACAAATGGACCCAGTGGCTTTTTTTGCAACTTTACAAACAAGGGCTGGCCTACAAAAAAAAGGCTCCGGTGAATTGGTGTGACAATTGCAAAACGGTTTTAGCAAACGAGCAGGCCACCGGTGGCGTGTGTGAGCGATGTTTCTCTTTGGTCACAAAAAAGTCACTTACCCAGTGGTTTTTTAAAATAACAAGTTACGCAGAGGAACTTTTAAAAGGGCTTGACGATCTTGACTGGCCGGAAAAAACTAAGAAAAATCAGAGAAATTGGATAGGCAAGTCGATTGGCCATGAAATTACACTAAAGATATACGGCAAAGATCTTAACATTAAAGTTTTCACAACTAGAATAGACACCTTGATGGGAATGTCTTACTGTGTTCTTGCGCCGGAGAACGAGCTCGTCAAAAAAATAACAGATAGTAATTATCAAGATGAAATCTACAAATACGTAGAAGATAGCGCTGCAAAATCAGACATAGAACGACTCGCAAAAGATGGCGAAAAAACGGGAGTTTTCACGGGCGCATATGCCGTCCATCCGCTTAGCGGCGATTTAATTCCCATATGGATAGCAGATTATGTTTTGGGTGGCTACGCTTCGGGCTGCGTCATGGCAGTTCCGGCGCACGATGAAAGAGACTTTGCTTTCGCTAAAAAATACAATCTGCCGATAATCGAAGTTATAGCCAGTCCCTCGAGGACAAAGGGCGAATTCTCTCTGCCATACATAGGCAAAGAGGGAATTTTGATCAACAGCACAGATACTCTAAACGGCCTTACTGTGCAAGAGGCCAGCAAAAAATTTGAGCAAATTTTAGGCAAAAGTGCGGCGCCAAAAGTTAATTACAGACTAAGAGATTGGCTAGTTTCTCGTCAAAGATACTGGGGAGCTCCCATACCCATTATTTATTGCCCCAAGTGTGGGGTTTTGCCTGTAAGGGAAGAAGACTTGCCAGTTCTTTTGCCTTATGACGTCGAGTTTTCTCCCAGTGGAGAGTCTCCACTTAAAAAATGCGATTCTTTTATGAATACTAAATGTCACATTTGTGGGGCCGACGCCAAAAGAGACCCCGACACGCTGGACACCTTTGTTTGCTCGTCCTGGTATTTTTTAAGATACCCCGACGCCAACAATTCTTCAAGGCCTTTTGACAGCCAATTTATAAACAAAATGTTGCCTGTAGACAAATACGTGGGCGGACCAGAACACGCGGTTATGCATCTTCTTTACTCTCGATTCATAACCAAAGCCTTGCGAGATGCCAGCGAGATTAATTTTGATGAGCCATTTTTATCCTTGGTGCATCAAGGGCTAATCCTGGGCCCCGACGGAACCAAAATGAGCAAAACAAAAGGCAACACCATATCGCCCGATGACTATGTAGAAAAATATGGCTCCGATGTTTTTAGGCTTCACTTGATGTTTGCTTTTTCGTATCTCGATGGCGGCGCGTGGAGCGATAAAGGAATAAAAGCTATTCTAAGATTTGTTTCACGCGTACAGGAGTGCACAGAAAACGCAATAAATTCTAAATCTACAAGTTATGATAAAAACGGCGATATTTGTAATTTAGATGAGTCTCTAGAATACAAATTATATTCTACCGTAAAAGAATTGACTAAAGATGCAGAAGAGTTTCAATTTAATACAGTTGTTGCAAAATTAATGGAGCTTTTAAATGAAATTTGTGCTTACGAGAAAAGTAGCAATAAAAACACCGAATTATATCAAAAAACCGTGGAAACATTTATCAAACTAATGGCGCCATTTGCGCCACATTTTGCCGAAGAGATGTGGGAAAAACTTGGCAACAAAGAATCTATTTTCAGGTCAAAATGGCCAGAGCATAAAAAAGTCTCAAAAAAAGAGGTAGAAATAGTTGTACAAATAAACAGCAAAGTACGACACAAAATCGTTGTGCCAAATGGCTTTGATGAGGAGCTTTTAAAAGAAAATGTTTTAAAAGATGAAAAAATCTGCGAAATAATCAAAGATAAAAAGATAAAAAAAATTTTTGTTGTGCCGAATAAACTTGTAAATATAGTTGTGTAATTCAATCGGGTAGGAGGCTAACCATTACTTGATTAGCCGACCTCCCGCACCACCGTACGTACGGTTCCGTATACGGCGGTTCTCCCGTTTTCATTTACTTTGCAAATAATAGCCAAAGCCTCGGATATATATCTAAGGCTTGCTATTACTTTATTGGTGAGAACTGTGTTTAGTACCATCGACGCCCGCCAT
>JAIRSI010000028.1 GCA_031255515.1 Oscillospiraceae bacterium
GCCGGGTGCGCGCGAAATCTGACTGGAAAAATTCTGATCTTGCCCCGCACAGCGCCGCGATGATTTTAGCTTATTTTCTCAATATAGGTTACACATTCAAAAGTTCAATTCAGAAAAGCTTTAACCTTGCTCTTCGTGTGGGTTTCGCCGTTATAATTTTTGACCGCGAACTGTAAACACAAGGCTAATTTATGAAGAAAGCTTTAATGTTATTCTTTGCCGCGAAAATGTGCGCCAAGAGCCAAAGATAGATTGTGATAAATTGATCCTTGGCGTTTAGGCCCTAGAAAGAGCCTTAATTTTGTGTCTTTCGCACCGCTGCTGCAATTCTTGATGGATATTGTGGGCCGGGTGCGTGCGAAATCTGACTGGAAAAATTCTGATCTTGCCCCGCGCAGCGCCGAGAACCAAAGATAGATTGCGATAAATTAACCCTTGACGTTTAGGCCATTGCAAATAAGATGTGAGTTGTTACTTGCGAAAAATGAGATTAAAATCGCTTTGACCACGACATTGAATCGTAGTTTTACATTTAGTATTTTATTTTTCTAAAACTACGATGCTGTAATGCATTCCGGAGATAAAAGAATTAAGTTCAAGATAATATTTTTTATTCTCTTCCTTGATTTTATCTTCAAGATCAATTGTTTTAAGGTGAGATGTTAAGAGAAAATTTTTAAATTTATTAACATCATTCATAAAATCAGATGGCAAAGCTATCAAAGTTTTCAAATTAACTTTTGTACCATTTGGCAGTTTATCTCCGAATTCGTCATAGCCAGTTGCTTTATAAATTATGAGATCTATTAATTTGCCACTAAACTTTTTGCTAAGAGTTTCAAAAGCATCTTTGTAAATTTTGTCGTCTTTTGGTATCTTATCAAACACCCCTGTATATCCCGAATCTGTTTCATCTTTTTTATCTTTATCGCTGCTTTTATCAGCTTCTTTAACAACAAGAGTCAAAGCAGTCTTTATAATTTTGCCAGAAGGCTCGTTTATGCCCAGAGTATTTAAATAAACGCTAAGCGTGTAAGTTCCAGGGGAGAGAGTTTCTAGATAACTACCAAAGAGTGTTAAGCTGTTTTGCTCTGCAGAGCAATCTTTTTCGGCCTTTAAAGTTTTGTCTGTAGCTTCGTTTACTATCTTTAAAAAAGTATTCCCGTTTAAGGCTAGCTTGACCTTTATATCGCTCTTTGTACCTTTCGTGTAATAAACTTTTTTGGCTGAAAGTTTAGTATCTTCATAAAGAATGGTACCATCGCTCTTGATGATTACAACATTGTCAGTGTTATCGGTAACTTTCAAATACACATTAAAACTTTTACCAAGTTCCTCAATATTCTGTTCATTTTTAGGATCGAGCGTGATGGTAGTTTCATGATTTGACCCCGGCTGGCCCGAAATGTTAAGGTTTGTCCAGACGATGGGATTTTTAGCCCCTTGGATATCCCCCGTTTTTAGCTCGATTTCTGGCTTACTTTGCGAAGATTCCTCTAAAGTCTGGCCTTTTTCACCGTCAATTAACGGCATTAAATGACAATCATTTTTTACCGCTGCTCCTGTTTGCTCTTCACCTTGACTTTCTGAATTGCTTTCTTTGCCTTGATTTTCTCCCCTTGCTTCTACTTTTTCTGGATTTTCCCTCTTGCTAAGCTCCTCTTTAGTCATATCTTCCCCTATATAATACTCCATTTTTTTAACGCCGCTGACTGCATCTTCTGCCTCTAATGTTACGTCTGTTAAGTTTCTAAAAAATTCAATAAGATTTGAGGTATTATAAAGGCCTGCCCATCTTGAGCCTCCTATTTTTATCCTGGCTACAGGGCTGGTGGTGTCTACATTTATATTGCCACGGTACTGCAGGACCGTTTCTTCGCTAGGATTTCGCCTTATGATAATTATTGGGTGTTTTCCATCTCCAAAATCTAAATTGCTTGTGATCTCCCAGGTTCCCTTTTCATCTACCACAGTTTGACCCACCAGGCGGTTTGTAGTCCCTGATGATTCTTTTAGCGATTGCCCTGATGGCTCCTCTGTGCTTTCTTCTGTTAGAATCTCTACTGTAAATCCTGGCGTGTCGCCAATGCCGCGTATCGTTGGCGTATTACTATTATGCCAATCAGATTCTCTTGCTCCCATGAATGTAGGTTCCGGAGTTAAAATGTTTAGAGTAATTTCTATGCTTATTAAATCTTCGGTATTCTCCGGCCGCCTTCCCCCAGCATTCAAAAGCACGTTGAGTGCATATTTGCCCACACTCAGGCTATTATTAAAAGAAGGTTTAAAAACAAGAAGATTGCCATCTATTCTGTAGTCATCAAGGGTTAATTCTCTCGCATCGCCTTCTTGATCGCTCTTTGCACATGTGATTTTATTTATCGTGTTACCATTTAAATTTATTTGGCCATTTGTAATGACATCAGAGTGCAAAGTGTAATAAATATTTTCTGTATTTTGCTCAACGTCCGTGTACAAAAATATGCTCTTGCTGTTCATATACGTTATGTTCCCAGCGTTGTCAGTGACTTTTATCAGGAGTTTATTTACCTCTGTAAAAGGATCCTTATCCCAGTCGTTCGCCGGGTCTGCTTTGAATGTTGCTCGAGTTCCATCGACCATGTTGGCCGTAGTCCAGTCAAGCCGCGCTAGTTCGCCCTGATCGAGGTTTTTTTCGCTACTAACTCTGTGGTACTCGATCTTTTTTACTCCGCTTAAAGAATCACTCGCCTTTATTTCAAATTCGGCTTGGCCTCTGATTGCTAATTTTCCGTCGCCATCAATGGGGTAAGAATTTACCGTCACCTCGACGGTCGGACGCATCGTGTCAATATTTATGTTTCCGCTTAATTCGGCCAACACAATGCCGCCGGCGTATTCTTGCACCTTCACGCTGTGCGAGCCGTCTGGCAGGCTGGGAAGAGTTAACACCCAGGATCCTTCCGCGCTTACTGTCGTCATTGCCAGAGGTGTTTCTCCCATGAAGATTCTAATTTCTGAGCCGGGGAGGGATCCTGCGCCAAAAATCGTGGGGCTGCTGTTGTTGTACCAATAGTCAGGCTCTATAAACTGAGCCCCAAAGTTGATTTTGGCAATCCAGTTTGCTCCATCCTCACTATATTTTTTGAATATGGGGTTGACCAGCGCGATATAGCTAGCACCGTCTATTTGCACGTTGACGTGCATGTTGTCGGGCAGGAAGATGCACAGTGAAATTTCGTCCGGAAAATCGCTTCCAAAAAAGTTAATATCATTTGTCCTGATAGTATTTGCCGTGTAAACTTCTGGTATTTGCAGTACCTTGTCCTTCATGTTAATCCCCGCGAGAGAATTTGCTAGGAACACCGGATACACCGCTGCGCTCGAAGCGTTTTTGGCGTTGGTCGGCCCGCCTTTTGAGCAGCATATATTACCGCCGGTTATCTTGACTGCGGTGTTTCCCGTGGCGCTTTTGCCTTTGCCAATATCTGACTCGCCGCCGCTTGCAACCAGCGTTCCTCCTGTTATATTCACGTCGCAAACCCCAGTGTTTGAATTGCCGCTGCCGATCGCAGTACCACTTGAGGATTTGGCGAGCACTATGGAATTCCCTGAGATGTTAATATTTCCCTCCGAACTAGAATACGCCGAGGAGCCGATGGCTGTTCCGCTTCCAGAGTTAGTGCTTTTTACGTTCGCATTTTCGCCTATATTAACCGTAGTTATCCCTGTGGAAGTGCCGCCGCCGATTGTACTGCTTGTGCCGGTGGATTCGGCCATTACGTTGCTTGCACCTTTTATATTGATGACCGTGTTGTTAGAGCTGCCTTTACTTCGTCCGATCGCGGCTTCGTTTGTGCTTTTGGCCTCGATGGTTGCTCCCGAGGAGCTGACAAGATTTATGTCGGAGTCTCCTATTGGTTCGATTGCCGTGTTGTCTCCTGAGCATTCAGCTTTTATTTTTGATTGGTCGTTTGCTTGGATGGAGCTTGATCTAATGGCAGAGCCGCTGGAATTGTTAGCAGTTAAGATAGATGTACCGCTGGTTTTTATGTTATAGTCTTGGATGCAATTAGTTGTGAGTCTTGCGCTGTCGCCTAATTCTAATGTTGGAGTGGCATCTGTTTCCATGCGCGTGACAGAGGAACTCGTGATTTGCGAATCGCCCAGGATTTCAAAGGTTCCTTTGCCACATAATGACGTTTCTGTTATAGTATTATAAAAGCCCGCCCTAGATGTAGAGGCGCTGGTAATTACCCGTGGGGCGAGTATTTGAGGACCAAAAAGAATGAGACGGGAGTTGTCGTTAGCTGTCACCTTTTCACTTATATTTGTATCACCAGTAGAGCGAATGCAAACGTTAGCTGAGTTTTGCGTGTTTATGGATTGGTAGTACATAGAATTTGGACGGTCATAACTATATGGCACAAGCTCTAGAAATATTGGTGTGTTTGAAGAATTGGCAATTGATATATTAACGGGGACGGAGTACGCATTGCCAAAGTTTCCAATATTGCTGCACCTTATGACAATTTTCTTATTTGAGATGTTCAGGTTCGTATGGTAATCGCCCGTTACACCCGGTGCTGTCACAATGGCTTTGCAATTGTCCCCGGTTATTTCCAACATCACGTTGCACGAGCTGAGTAAGAGCGCAGCCGCTCCAATCACATGTTCTTCGTTCAGATTCAGCTCTGCACTGTCTGACGGAAATGCAGGCGGCGTTGTGGCGCTTTCCACAGCCTCGGGCTCTTCGCTTTCATCGACCGTTTTCCCAACACTTTTCTTATCAAAAAATATTTCTCCATGTTTTTCTTGTTCTTCCTCTGAGAAGTACGGTATTGCGCCAGATTTTCCACCGTCACTTGAAGATTTAGACCAAGGCAATGAAGAAACATTCCTTTTTCTAACCTGCGAGAATTTACTCGAGGTTATTGCTGCCGCGTGGGTATTTTTCATATGGATAGTCATATTTTGACTAGTAAATACACCAGATACAGCCAAAGTTAAAGTCAAAAATATCCCTAAATTTTTTTTCAATAGCTTGAAATCATTCATAATATTTCTCCTTTTTAAAAATAATCCTGCAAGCGATTGTGTCCATTTGTTATTTGTTTTATGATTTTTAAATTTTTAATCAGATATCAGTGCATTATTAAAGGGGTATTAAAATGTGAAAGATCATCACGCAGCAACAATTTTAAGTAGCATGTTCTATTTTTAGAAATGATTTGAAATGTTTTTTAAAAAGTGTAACAATCAATGGGTCCTTTTTAAGCGAAGAGGCTGGAAGTAATAAAAGCGCCCTGCGGTCGTCTAATCACATCCATGAGAAAGAGAGAAAATGAATTATGCCCAGAGGTTACGTTTATGAAGTTGTTAGAGTGAGGTTGCGAGAACTTTTGTTGTTTACGGTTCACGACATCAAATATTTGCTTTCCTGCGCCGATTACGGCGAATGTTTAGTTTTTTTGAACAGCAAAGGTTGGGGAGGCGGCCGTCGCTACAACGATTATGAACTTATTTTAGATGAAGAGCTCAGGAAGAGTTGGGATTTTATTTTAGAACTTTCAAAAAGCAAAGAGCCATTTGCCGTGTTTCTGTGTCAAAATGATTATGAGAATCTGAAAATATGCATAAAGTCTATTGTGACAAATTCAAAGGAAGAGTTTGTTTGTTCTCCAGAAGGATTGCTTTTGCCGGGCGAAATTTACGAGATCATAGAAAATAACGAAATAGAAAAGTTGCCCAGTTATATGCAAAGTGCGACTAAAGAAGCTATAAAAACTTTGTTACAAACGGAGGACGGCCAACTTTGCGACATAATTTTAGATAAGGATATGCTCACAACTATGGATTTTTTTGCAAAGCAGTCGGATTGTGATCTTGTGAAGTATTACTCGTCAACTTTTATTGCTTGTGCTAATATAAAGACAGTCGTTCGCGGAATGAGAGCAGGCAATGATGCTGAATTTTTCAAAAAAGCATGCGCAAAATGTGATGGCATGGATGTCGATAGATTGATCCAGGCGGGGCTTGCTAGCACAAGTGAACTTTTTAAATATTTGGCATCCACTTCGTATTCCGATTGCATTAAAGCGCTTGAAAAATCCCCGTCAGAACTGGAAAAGTGGCGAGATGATCGTATTACCGAACGAGCTCAAAGAGAAAAGGTAGACCCTTTTTCAATCGGTCCTTTGGTGGCGTATATGCTCGCTAAAATGAACGAAGTGCGATTGGTTAGAATGATAATAATGGGGAAAATCAATGGTGTTCCTAAAGAAGTTTTAAGAGAAAGATTGAGACGGATTTATGCATAAGATTGTAGTTATAGGGGAAATGAATGATATTTATGGTTTTAAGGGTTTGGGAGTTGAGATTTCTGTGCGCGACAGCAAACTTGATACCGCCCAGGAGCTTGCAGATTGTGTGAAGAAATTCTGCTGTAAAGGCTACGGAATTATTTACATCACGGAATCTATCGCGGGCAAGATTGCCGATGAGATCTTAACCTATCAAGATAGAACTAAACCTGCAATAGTTTTGATTCCAAGCGCTATAAGTGGCCCCAACACTGGATTGGGTCAGAAAAATCTTAGAAGATTAGTAGAAAAAGCAGTGGGATCGGATATTTTAAAATAACCAAAAAACTGATAAAAAGCTAAATTTCTTTTCTAGATACCAGTAAATAATCTAAATTCGGACAAAATCCTTTCCTCCTTACGAATTACACTCTCGCTTCGGACTAGAATTGAACAAGATTTATTTTTACCAAGTAAGATTTTTGTTCCCAAGTGTAGTAAAAGATAGGGGAGACGATCTAGAAAATTTCGGGTGGCAACGAGTGATGTGCGTGACACCCTGAGTTAGGTTAAAAAATTTTAACTTAAAATGTATGGGCGCGCAGTGTTTCTCGATCTGGATCAGAAAATCTCAACGCCAAGCAATAAGCTTAAATTTTCTGGGCTAAAATCAGGTAGGAGGCTAACCATTACTTGATTAGCTAACCTCCCACACCACCGGCGGTTCTCCCGTTTTCATTTACTTTGCAAATAATAGCCAAAGCCTCGGATATATATCTAAGGCTTGCTATTACTTTATTGGTGAGAACTGTGTTTAGTACCATCGACGCCCGCCAT
>JAIRSI010000023.1 GCA_031255515.1 Oscillospiraceae bacterium
ACAGTTTCTTTTTGCACGCTCAAGTATGCCTTGAGACGATGAAGGAGATGCTGGAATTTTAACTTTAGGCGAATGAGGGGATAAATATTGACAGTTTCTTTTTACATGCTCAAGTATGATTTGAGGTGATGAAAGAGATGCTGGAGTTTCAACTTTAAGATGTGCATTTAGACAATGAGAAGAATGCTAGAATTCTAAAAAAGAAGGTCCTTATATAGGCAGAATTTCTGAAAAGGCAAAGTGATTTTTCTTCAAAGGGGCGTCGAAAAAGCAAAGTGAAATAAGCCTTGGACAGGGCGCGGAGAGTGAAGTATGTTTTTTGCTGTTAAAATTAAACGCGAAGCTAGAGCTAACTTAGCCAAAGGAAATTGGCTAAAGAGTATTGTTGTTTTTGCAATTTTTTGCGTTTATTTTGGTGTTGTTTATGATACCTTAAAGGCGTTTGTGTTTTCGCTTATGGGTCTTTCTGACAGCGAAAGGTTTATAGAATTTTTTTTACGCCCCTCCTTTGACATTATAAGAATTAGTGCTATTTTGCTTTCTATTTCGATTTATATCTTTGTTTTATTTTTATTTTCCCCTTTAATTATGGGAAGTGCCAGGTTTTACTTTGAAATGGCAAACGGCGTTTCTCCGTCGATTTTGGAGATCTTTTATTTTTTTAAAACGCCCGAAATATTTTGCAGGGTGTTATTTTTTGCGTTTGAATTCATGCTCAAAATTATAAAAAATACGCTACTTTGTTTGCTCCCCGGGTTTATTTTACTCATTTTTTGTAGTTTTTGTTTCAAAGGGAGCGCAATTGGCATTGGCTTCTGGATTCAGCGCTTCGGAATTTTAGCTTCTGTTTTAGTTATATTAGCGGGAGTGATTTTGTCTATTTTTTGGAATATGAGCTATTTTGCCGCACCTTTTTTATTTTTACTGCAAACAAAAGGCAAAGCAAGCAGCAGCATAAAACAATCTTCTCTAAAAATGAAAAATCACAGGGGCACTGCATTTTTACTTACTCTAAATTTTTTAGTTGCGTTAATACCTTGCTTTTTAATACTGCCCATTCTTTATGTATTTCCGCTGTTTTTTGAGATCTTTGCCATCGCTTGTAAGTATATTGTTAGTGACAATTGTGATCAATAGCACCCCACGGCGGTGTTTGCCCGGCCTTGCGTCAACTTTTTGGACGACGCTAACGAATTTGATAGCTGTGCATTGAAATGAAAGGCGCGGATTGGGAGATCCGCCGCATTGCAATGAAAGGCATGGCTTGAAGACCCCGCTGCATTATAGTGAAAGGCCATGCTTTGAACATGTGCCTCCGCACTTCGCCGAACAAAGTTTTGTGCGCCGGGAGGGCTACAGCCGCGGCGCCTTTTTGAGCTTTGCTAGATTGGTGCTTGACTTAAAATATAATCTTGTGTTATACTCTACTTGTTCCCTTGAATGAGGGGACATAAGCTACGAGATTGGAGACGCAGTGCCGGGCGCAACGTTTAGACGGGCGTTTGCTGGCACTGTCGCTCGAATCTATAGCTTTAAGATTTTGGGCGTTACTTGTATAGTTTCTTTTTTAAAGATTTCAAGCGTGAATATCTAGATATACCAGTTTGGGCGCGTTTTTAGCGTTTTTGACCTGGATCTTTAGAGATTCACGTTTTTTTGGTTTTATTTGATGTTATTTTTGCTGGTTAATTTTATCTTAAAGATGCACATTCCATAGAGTATCGTAAAAAACATCTCAAAGAGGGGGCAAACAGTCAAGTGATAAAAAATGTGATATTTGATCTGGATGGCACTTTATGGGATTCTAGCAAAATGTCTTTTGATTTTTTTGAGCAGCTAAAAGAAATAAAGTATAAAAACAATAAAAATTTTACCAACGAGAAGTTCAAAAAAATCTCGGACTGCTTGTATCCCGGTGTAACTGAGGTTATCCCCGAGCTGAGTAAAAAATACGTTTTATATATAGTAAGCAATTGTCAAAAGGGCTCCATAGAGCTTTTTTTATCGTGTTCCAATTTACGGGGGTTTTTTAAAGACTGGCTTTGTTATGGTGATACCTTACGCGAAAAAAGCGAGAACATAAAGGAAATAATGAAAAAACATTCTATAAAGAAGACTATCTATGTGGGCGATAGCATAGAAGATTATGAAGCTTGTAAAAAAATCCCCATACCCATTATTGTTGCATCTTATGGATTTGGAGGATTTGAAAATTACAATAATTTGCCGGTAATTTCTAATCTGTTTGAGTTGCCAAAAATCTTAGATAAATGTTGCAGTTTTTAAAGGCGTGACAAAGAGTTGCGACTTTTAAAATCAGGGCGTTCCAAGGGAGACTCAAGCGAGATCAAACAAATAAATTGCGA
Source organism: Oscillospiraceae bacterium (assembly GCA_031255515.1). Classification (GTDB taxonomy): domain Bacteria; phylum Bacillota; class Clostridia; order Oscillospirales; family Acutalibacteraceae; genus JAITRE01. The sequence goes on from JAIRSI010000023.1 coordinate 2,367, forward strand.
TGGAATGCGGCGGTGGGAATCGAACCCACGCAACCAGCTTAGAAAACCGGGATTTTACTTACATACAATGGAGCGGGTGATGGGAATCGAACCCACGCAACCAGCTTGGAAGGCTGGAATTCTACCATTGAACTACACCCGCATCGCCATAAAACTCAAGCTCCGCATATTTTATCATGTAAATAAAATAAAAGTCAAGATCAGAATTTACCTTTCTGAAGAATAATCGCCATAGCAAGAACGTAAAAATCTTTTATTTTGCATCAGCCAAACTTTTTATTGTATCATAAAAACCCACGTATCAAAGTGCTCAGCAGGCGAACAAGCCACGAAACCGTTTGCTCCTGGAGTTAACAAAAGACGTTGGCGGAGAGGTGGGGATTCGAACCCCAGAAACCGCTTTAACGGCTTACACGATTTCCAATCGTGCTCCTTCGACCACTCGGACACCTCTCCATGGCTGGGACATACAGTTAAAAAGTATGTAACAGCTAGCGGGTATTTAAAATTTGTTTTTTAGAGTGCGCAGACCTGGTGAGCCATCGGAGATTCGAACTCCGGACACCTTGATTAAAAGTCAAGTGCTCTGCCAACTGAGCTAATGGCTCGAATTTGGTAATTTAACGATGTGAAGAACCCAAAGGTGCAGCAGGCCCTAATTAAAGAGTTGGACGCCTTGATAATTTAACTAGCAGATGGAGTTCTGGCAACAAGGGTGTAAAGAACCTATGCACAGAACTGGCTGGGATGGCTGGATTCGAACCAACGAGTGACGGAGTCAAAGTCCGTTGCCTTGCCGCTTGGCTACATCCCATCAAAGAAGAATACAGTGCTTGTGGCTTATTTAAATTACATGCCGCTCTTTCTATCAAAAAAGAAGAACACAGTGTTTAAATTGCGTGTTGTTGCTCTTTTGCTCCTCAAAGACCCTCTGCCCCCAATTTTTATAGTTTGAGTAAAGAACGCGAGGACTCTTCGGTTAGCTTGTTGCGCGCCGCTGTACCGGTAATAATTAATTGTCCACGCATTACTCAAAATTATTCGATGGGGTGGGTAATCGGATTCGAACCGACGCTCTCCAGTGCCACAAACTGGCGCTTTAACCAGCTAAGCTATACCCACCAAATCTCGTTGGTGCGCCAAAAGGGATTCGAACCCCTGGCCTACTGCTTAGAAGGCAGTTGCTCTATCCAACTGAGCTATTGGCGCAAAATCCGGCCGTCGATCTCGTAAAAGGCTGCGAACTAGCAACTTTCTGCGCCTTTTAAATAAGCCCAAACTAAGGAACATACGCTCACTATACCATATACTTCTTAAAACTTCAACACCTAATTTAAGAGCCTGTCCAATTGCAAGATGCGATGTCATCTTATCTCTTTGCTGGACTATTGCAAATACAACTCGCGAAAGACGTTAAAAATAGCAACGCCCTTGCCTGTGGTATTTTACCCTAAAGGTTTTGTCAGCGTCAAGTGTTTTTTACTCCGGCGGAAGATGCCCAGCACGTTTGCCTATGGCATTTTACCCTAAAGGCTTTGTCAGCGTCAAGTGTTTTTTACTCCGGCGGGCGGAAGGTGTTGGCATGTTGATTGGAGTAGGCGGCGGGCGCTTTAGCATAGCATCAGTGGCAATTATCTTATGGTTTTACGGATTCTCTTAGTCAGAAATTTTAAGTCCAAAATGGGAAATAAAAATTACGACAAACAGCGCCGATACGAGAAAAATTAAACCCAAAACTAATTTTCGCTTTCCTTTAAATAAAATAACATCCGATTCTTCAAAAACTTCCTCCTCTTTTTTCTCACATCGTATCGGGTTTTGCGTGCGTGGTTTTTTGCCGTACTTTTTTTTGTTGCAGCCGATTTTTTGGTCGTTATTTGTCCGCGAGACATCTCTATAATCCATATTAAATTCATTTATCGTCATAATATTTGTTTCTCCTGTTTTTTATTTAGATTACCCTACACAAGCATCGTCTTTGCCCCAAAAATATTCCATTATTTTTTTGCCCTGCCTCAATATTGGCTTCATATTTAAAATTTTCTTTTTTGATAACATTGCAGATTGCATTTTTTTAAAGAGATTTGTTTTGTGGATTTTTTTTGAAGGCATTGGTATCTACCTCAAATCTTTTAAGATTAAATATGTACCCTAAAAAGATATGACAAGCTACAAAGTAATAGACCCAAAAAATATTTTTTCAAGAGAATTGTCGATAGGGCCATGTTAGTGTTATAATCTTAAGTTGGAGATGATTTATCTTAAAATATGTACAAAAGGACGGAAATTATCATGGTGACAGTACAAGATCTGAGTCTGAGTTTTGGCGACACCACCTTATTTAAAGAGGTAAATTTGAAGTTTACTCCCGGCAACTGTTATGGTATTATAGGGGCTAATGGAGCTGGAAAGTCTACATTTTTGAAAATTATTTCTTCAGAAATTGAGCCTTCGTCGGGGGAGGTTTTTGTCGGAAAAGATTTGCGTATTTCTATGTTAAAGCAAGATCATTATGCATTCAATGATTTTACTGTGCTAGATACCGTAATTTTTGGCAACAAAAGGCTCTATGATGTTATGAAGCAGAAAGAGGTCCTTTACGAAAAAGCGGATTTTAGCAACGAGGACGGCGTCTTGGCGTCTGAGCTTGAGGCTGAATTTGCAGAGCTCGAAGGATGGGAGGCAGAGGGCGAGAGCGCAAAGTTACTCAGAGGTTTAGGACTTTCAGAAAGCTTACTAAAACTTAAAATGTCTGCTTTATCTGGGCCAGAAAAAGTAAAAGTGCTCTTGGCGCAGGCCTTGTTTGGGGACCCCGACATTCTCCTGATGGATGAGCCGACAAATAATTTGGACTTGGAGGCGATAAATTGGCTGGAAGAATTCCTGATAAATTACGCGGGGACTGTCATAGTTGTCTCTCACGACAGGCATTTTTTAAATCAGGTGTGCACCCACACGGTTGATATCGACTACACAAAAATTAAAATGTACGTCGGCAACTATGAATTTTGGTATGAATCTAGTCTGCTGATGCAGCGTACCTTGAGCCAGCAAAACAAAAAAACAGAAGAAAAAATAAAAGACTTAAAGAGGTTTATAGAAAGATTTTCGGCGAACAAATCAAAGGCCAAGCAGGCCACGTCCAGAAAAAAATTGCTGGAAAAATTAACCGTAGAAGAACTGCCTGCTTCTAGCAGGCGCTATCCCTTTATAGCATTTAACGTGGATAGAGAAGTGGGAAAGGATATTTTGACAGTAAAATCTCTTAGCAAAACTGTGGACGGTGAAAAATTACTCAACAAATTGAGTTTTACCGTTAATAAGGACGAAAAAATAGCATTTGTGAGCGAAAATGAGTTCTCAATCACGACTCTGTTTGAAATTTTGATGGGGGAAATGGAGCCAGATGAAGGCTCTTTTAAATGGGGTGTTAGCACGTCGAGATCTTATTTTCCCAAGGACAATACTAAATATTTTAGCGACCCGAATGTTAGCATTATCGATTGGCTGCGTTTTTATTCTAAAAATCCCGACGAATCGCGCTTAAGAGGCTTTTTAGGCAGAATGCTTTTTTCAAGCGACGATGTTTTCAAGTCGGTGGGAGTACTTTCTGGGGGTGAGAAGGTTAGGTGCATGTTTTCGAGGATGATGCTCTGTGGCTCTAATATTTTAATATTGGATCAGCCCACGAACCACCTGGATCTTGAGACAATTACGGCGCTAAATAAGGGCCTTGTGAGTTTTAAGGGCAACATTTTGTTTGCTTCTCACGATAGGGAATTCACGGAAACGGTTTCTACAAGAACAATAAAGCTTTAAACGGGTAAAAACTTTATCAGCTGCGGCATTTGCAGCAGTATTTAAATGAAGAAGTGAGTTTTATTAACCGCCGAATAAATCTTTATAAATCTTTCACCGCCCGATATTTCTAATTCCGAGGCATTTGCAGCAGTAAGATCAATAAGGCGCAACCAGCACCAAATTTAAAATGAAGAGGTGAGTTTTATTAACCGCCGAATAAATTTTTCACCGCCCGATATTTCTAGTTCTGAGATCGATTTGGTTTGCGAAACCTTAAAGTCTGGATGGATCACAACCGGCCCTCGGACTAAACTTTTTGAGAAAAAAATAGCCAAGTATTGCAAAACGAACAGGGCCGTCTGTTTAAATTCCGCGACATCCTGCATAGAACTTTGCCTCAAACTTTTTGACATAGGACCCGGAGATGAGGTTATAACCAGCGCCTATACCTATACCGCAACGTGCAGCCCTATAGTTCACATCGGGGCGGCGCCGGTGCTCGTCGACACGGCTAAAGGTTCCTTTGAAATGGATATGAACGCTCTAGAAAAGGCGATAACTCCCAAAACAAAGGCAATAATTCCCGTAGATATAGCTGGGCGTTTGTGTGATTACGAGCAAATTTTTAACATTGTTAAAAGCAAGGAAAATAAATTTCTCCCCAAAAATAAAAACCAAGAGGCGCTGGGAAGAATTTTGGTCTTGGCAGACGGAGCACATTCCTTCGGGGCAAAATCTTTAATTAGCGGTGCTAAAAGTGGCTCGATCGCCGATTTTACTGCTTTTTCATTTCATGCTGTTAAAAATTTGACCACAGGCGAAGGGGGCGCGCTTACCTGGCGAGGAATTAAGGGACTTGACGATGATGAAATTTACGGCGATTTGATGCTGATGTCCTTGCACGGCCAAACTCGCGATGCTCTTTCCAAAACAAAACTTTCTTCCTGGGAATATGACGTAAAAATTTTGGGGAATAAGTGCAATATGACGGATGTGCTAGCGTCGATCGGCGTTGCTCAGCTGGAAAGATATCCAAAACTTTTAAAAAAACGAAGAGAAATAATAGAGTATTACTGCGACGAATTAAAAAGTGAAAATATAGGCTTTATTTGTCATTTTGACTCTAAATCTGAGTCAAGCGGACATTTGTACTGCGTGAGGCTTATTGGAAAAAATGAACACTTTAGAAATTCAGTCATAGAAGAAATGGCGCGGGAAAATATCGTCACAAATGTACATTATAAGCCGCTTCCCATGCTAACTGCCTACAAAAATTTGGGGTTTAATATAAATGATTTTCCCAATGCTTTTGAGACGTATGAAAGCGAGATAACTTTGCCTCTTTACAGTACTCTCAAGATGCAAGATGCCGAGCGCGTAGCAAAAACACTAAAAAGATGTGTTTCGTAAAAAAGCTGCAAGTAACCCGAGAGTTTCGTCCAGGCACGTGGTAAAAATGAGGGGATTTTATCTAAACGCGTAGCAAAATGCTAAAAAGGAGAACACTGATGAAGAGTGTATGGATAATTAACCATTACGCAATTCCACCCAAATTTGGCGGACTCAATCGCCACTATTATTTTTCAAGATATCTAGGTAAACAAGGCTACAACATCAAGATTTTTACCTCAAGTAAAATACACAACTCTTCGGTTAACATGATAAAACCCGAAGACAAAAGAAAATTTAAAATAGTAGATTTTGATGGTGTGCAATATATTTTTCTGAAGAGTTCCGAATACGAGGGGAATGGATTTTCTAGAATAAAAAACATGATCTCTTTTGCGTGTTTTGCGTATTTCTTTCTTAAAAAAGAAGGGATAAAAAGATTCGGGAAGCCTGATTTAATCTACACATCCTCGCCATCTTTGTTAGCGTCTGTTTCGGCAGTTTTGCTTGCGAAAAAAATAAAAATCCCCGTCATCACAGAAATTAGAGACCTTTGGCCGGAGTCCATAGTGGCTTATAAAAATATATCAAGAAAAAATCCTATAATAATTTTGCTTTATGCCCTTGAAAAATGGCTGTATAAGTGCACCGATGCGCTTGTCTTTACCACCGAAGGTGGGAAGGACTATTTAAAAGAAAGAGGCATTTGCGATTGCATTGATCTGAAAAAAGTTTATAGTTTAAATAATGGGGTCGATCTTTTTGACTTTGAAAAAAATCTTTCAAATAAATTAAATGATGACGACTTGCTCAGAAGCGACACGTTTAAGATAATATATACGGGGTCTATCAGGGAGGTTAATGATCTTTCGATTTTGCTCGATGTGGCCCGGAGTCTAAAGGATACCCAAAGAGACGTAAAATTTATAGTGTACGGGGAAGGCACGCAAAAGGATACCCTGATTAAAAGATGCAAGGCCGAGGGCATAGATAATATCTGCTTTAAGGGGCACGTTTCGCGCGAATTTATTCCATTTATTCTATCAAAAGCTAATATCAATATCATAATAGTCAAACAGACTGATTTAACAAGATTTGGCACTAGTTATAATAAGCTTTTTGATTACATGGCAAGTAAAAAACCTATAATTTCTAATATATCGGTAAATTACGACTTATTGCAGCGCTATAATTGCGGCGTAACTTCAAAATCGAGTGGGGCAGAGGACCTAAAAAACGCCATAAAAAGTATTTACAATCTCCCTAAGGCTAAATATGAAGAACTTTGTAGAAATGCTGGTGAAGCTGCCAAAGACTACGATTACAAGGTTTTGTCTGCAAAACTTAAAAAAATTATAGATTCAGTCGCAAAAGTTTAAAAATGTGAAGGTGAATTAAATTTGAAGAATATTTTAATAAAAAAGCTCGAAGACAAGAGCTTAAAAGTTGCCGTAGTAGGCCTTGGTTACGTGGGTCTTCCGCTCGCTTTGGAATTTTCTAAATCAGGCTATGAGACTGTGGGTGTTGATATTTCAAAAGAAAGAATCGAGGCTCTAAATTCTTTCAAAAGTTATGTATCTGATGTTCCTGAAAGCGAGCTTAAAAGCGCCATTTCATCCGGACTTATGAAGGCAACCACTGATTTTTCGTGCATCGCCAGCGTAGATTTTATCGCGGTCTGTGTGCCTACGCCGCTTGATCATCAGCAGCCAGATCTCACCTGTGTGAAAGAAAGCCTTAGATCCATTTCAGAATTTTTAAAAAAAGGCTCGATGGTCGTTCTTGAATCCACAACTCACCCCGGAACAACCGAAGGGGTTGCAAAAGATATAATCGAAAAAAATTCACTTCTTTTGTGCTCAAGAGATTTTTACCTGGGATTTTCCCCCGAACGAGTGGATCCGGGCAATCCCGAGTTCAATATAAGCAATACCGCCAAAATCGTCGCCGCCATAGGGGAGGACGCCCTGGAAGTTATATCCAGAGTCTACGGCGAGATTTTAAAGAGCAAAATCCACAAAGTTTCTTCTCCTTCCGTGGCAGAAATGGAAAAAATTTTTGAAAATACTTACAGGAACATAAATATAGCGCTTGTCAATGAAATGGCTGTGCTTTGCAACAAAATGAACATAAATGTTTGGGAAGTTATAGAGGCCGCAAAGACCAAACCCTACGGATTTCACGCGTTTTATCCTGGCCCCGGGCTCGGCGGGCACTGTATTCCCCTTGACCCATATTATCTTTCTTGGAAGGCTAGAGAATATGATTTTCACACCTCGATGATAGAGGTTTCTGCGGTTATTAACGATAGTATGCCTGAGTATTGTGTGGGGAGAATTTCTAAGATTTTAAATGCCTTTCAAAAACCCCTAAACGGCTCAAAAATCCTTGTTTTGGGCATAGCTTATAAGCGCGACATAAGCGACTGTCGCGAAAGTCCCGTTTTAAGAATCTTAGAAAAATTAAAAAATGCGGGCGCAAGAGTGGATTTTTACGATGCCTTCGTGCCCAAATATATCTGGAAAAAACAAGTGTTTGTCGGCCTTGAAACCATAAACGAAAATAATATTAAAGGCTATGATCTTGTACTTATTGCCACAGATCATTCAAACGTAGACTACGACATGGTTGCAAAAAGTTCAAAGGCGGTATTTGATACTAGAAACGCGCTGAAAAATGTCGAGGATCGTCAAAATATAGAACTACTTTAAATCCCCAGACAAAATAGATTATAAAAAGGGGTGATTTTCTGTTACACAAATCAAAATTTAAACCGACTCGCTTACTTGCCGATTCTGTGCTTGACACTAATCTTTTTAGAATAATATACCTAACGAATGCTATTTTTGTGCAAGTAGTCTTTACGCAAAAAATAGCTGTGGCAATAACGGGAATATTAATAGGCTGGTCCATTTTGCTGATGACAAAAATTTTTATAATGTCAGGGCGCTTTGGAGATATTTCGTACAATAAAACTATAGCGGTTTTTATTTTTTGTATGCTTCTAACTACTGCGATTAGGCTTTTTGATTTTAGAGTTTTAAATAAAATAGGTTGGAACATTTTGATGGTTTATCATACTATCATGTGTTTTTTGTTGTTTTATGGTTCACATATCGAGAGTGATTTTAAAAAAATCAAAGAAGAAATGTTTGTTCTTTTAAAAATCTTTGTCTATTTACCGACTTTTCTTTCTGTTTTAGGAGTTTTTATAGCGATTTTCAGCAATCAAATCAACATGAAAAATCAAGCAATAGGAATAAAATCCCACCGTTTGGTTGGAGTCTATTCAAATTCTAACGTGCTGGGATTTTTTTGTGTGCTGTCTATAATTTCTTCGCTTATTTTGATAAGGGAAAGAAAAAAAATGCTCAAAACTCACAAAACTCCCACTGCTTGGTTTTTGATTGTTTGCATTTTTTTTAATTCTATTTCCCTGTTCCTATCTGATTCTAACGGCGCTTTGCTTTTTTTAATAATATATTTTATTTCTATGTTTTTCTGTGGTATCATAAGAAACAACAAGACGAAAAAATCTAAGCTAAAGCTAATTTTTTTGCTGCTGCTTTGCGTAACTCTTGTGTTTGTAAGCCTAGCCGTAAGAGGAACTATACAAAACGCCTTCAATATTACAGTAAAGCTACTTCACTTTCGAAATTTTAGCACCACTTCTGCCATAGAAATAGGGCGGGGGAATTACGAAATAACCAGCGGTAGAAATATTTTGTTGCAACAAGGGTTTAAACTTTTTAAAAAGTTTCCGGTTTTAGGGGTGGGGGCAAAGAATTTGACTGAATATGCAAAAATTTATCTTACCGATAAACTGGACTGCGAAGATTTACACAATGGATATTTGACAATTTTAGTGTCCTGGGGCGGCATGGGGTTCACGGTGTTTGCCTTTTTTACCTGTTTGATGATAATATGTTTATGCAGAACTTTATTCAATCGCAGAGATAAAAATGATTATAAAATCTACAGCAATATTTTTTCTTTGGTGGTTGCTTATGCAGTGTATAGTTTGGTTGAGGTGACTTTGCTCTCCAGTGTAAGCTTTAGGTGTGCGTTTTTTTGGACGATTTTAGGATATGCCATGTGCTACGTTAATGAAATGGACGAATGTTCAAACGGGGTGGTTGAGAAGCGAAACGGCATGACAATCCAATGGAAGAGGGCGGTAAAATTAAAATCTGCCAACGTAAAGAGGTCACAAAAAGCCGCCAAATACTTAAAGAGTTAGAAGCAACGTTCGAAACCCAAATTTTGATAGTCGTGATTTGTAATTTTGAACTCCAAGAAACAACTAGATTCAAAAAAAGGTTTGTTGGCACACAAGGCCAAAATTCAGATGAGCTTAGGATAATTTCGGATAAATGCAAAAAACAGACGAAAACAACTTGATCGGGATCTGTAATAAGGTTTGTTGGCGCACGTTGTTTTCTCGAAATGAACCGCACCTGTGCAAAGGCTGCTTGGAGATAGTGTATACCACAGGGTTTGGGCAATTTTCACTTGAGAACCTGCTTAGGATAATTTTGGATAAATACAAAAAACAGACGAAAACGACTTGAAGAGGTTTCATAAAGCGCTTTAGTTGAGCCCAGGAAGTTAATTTTGAAAGGGGTCTAATTAAAATTAGCGTCTTAAAGTTAATCATCAAATCAGGGTTTGAGATTTCGCCAAAGCGATGGCGCTCTAAGCGAATTTTTTCATGGATAAGAGTCATTCTCGCAGACTGGATTATGAAATTAAAACCGTTTCTGTGGTTAAAATTTCTCATATTCATACCTTATTTGTGTAGATTTTAGCTTGGGTGCGGGCTCTAAAACTCAAGCTATGAAAAGCCAAAGTTAAACACTTTTAATTATACAAAATATGCATTTTGCAGATTTTTTTAATTAATTCAAAGAGAAACCCTAACGCCTTGAGTGAACCCTAACGCCTTGAGTGGGCCGCTTTAGTAAATTTTTTAATTAATTTTAAAGCACGATCAATATCTCTTTTAGTTGTAAAAAAAGAAGGAGAAATTCTAACAGCGCCTTGAGCCGTTGTCTTAAAAAAGTTGTGAGCAAGAGGCGCACAATGAAGTCCCGATCGAACATAAACTTCGTATTTATCTAAAAAATACGAAACTTCTTCACTTTTTTTATCCAGCACATTAAATGAAATAATTGGAGCCGAGTAGCTAATGTTAGGTTTATTTGTGTAAAGTTTTACAGCCTTACATTCTTTTAAACCCTCATACATACGAAGCATAAGGTTATTTTCATGCTCTGCAATTTTTTTAATACTAATTTTATTCACAAAATCTACGCCGCTTTTTAGTCCCAAAATTCCCGGAACGTTTAAAGTTCCGCTTTCAAATTTCTCGGGCTCGTCATTTGGTTGTTGCAGCGAAATAGAACTAGTGCCAGTGCCACCTTGCAAAATTGTGTCCAAATTTCCACCACACTCTGTTACTAATATTCCGATTCCCATGGGTCCGTAAAGACCTTTGTGTCCAGGCACACACAAATAATCTATTGGCGTTTTCTTAAAATTTATACTAAAAACACCCGCTGTTTGAGCAGCATCCACAAGAATTTGCACTCCAAAACTATGCGCCAAATCGGTAAGTTTTTCGATGGGCAATTTTGTTCCCCAAACATTTGAAGCGTGCAAACAAGCTATTAGCTTTGTTTTTTTGTTTATTTTCTTTAAAAAACTCAGCGTAGTTCTCTCGTCATCTCCCCAAAAAACCTCAGCCTGAGAGTAAGATACTCCTCTTGTGTTTTTCAAATTTTTTAAAGGTCTTGCGACCGAATTGTGTTCAAGACAAGAAGTAACAACGTGATCGCCGGTTTTTAAAAGTCCTTTCATGACCATGTTTATGGCGTGAGTGCAATTAAGGGCAAAAATTACGCATTCTGGTCCTTTAGCTCCAAAAAAATTTGACAAAACTTTCCTGCACTCGTATACAGATGCGGCAGTTTCAATGGAGAGTTTATGGCCACTTCTCCCGGGG
>JAIRSI010000040.1 GCA_031255515.1 Oscillospiraceae bacterium
GGCCAGAGGTATCATTCCATCTACTATAAATTTATAAGTATCTTCTGGTGACATTCTTCCTTGGGGATACTTCTCTCTTAGTAACCTCATGGATTCCTTTATAGTAGAATTCTCATTCACAGCCTTGCAAAATTCTCTGAAAGATTCCTGCGACATAAAATGTCTCCCCCTTAAAATTTATGAAATAACCTAATCTTTCGCCTTAAAATAACCATTGTCTTTTCCCTTGCCGGTGGGAAATTTAACCACTCCAGAACAGGTTATCTGGGCAAGTTCATCATCCGTTAACGGCCTCATTTGGCCCGAGTCTGAGCCTTGCAAGCCTTTACTATACAGATTTTCATTTTCGCTGGACATGAATTAAACTCCTTCCTCTTTTCTAAAAAGTAAAATCAACAAATCTGTGCCCCATGTTGTTCCCATTTTAAGAAAAAAAATCACAGCCAAACTACTTGTTAACACTAAATTAAAAAATCTGTGCTCCCATGTTGTTCCCATCTTGGGAAAAAAAATTCACAACCAAAACCTGTTAACACTTTTTTAAAAAAGACATATCATACCAAAGAAGAGGTGAGTGTTAATGCTGGGAATTTTTTGCAGCGTTTTCATTGTGATACTTGCTATAATAGGGCTCATTGAAATCTTTAGAATTCTAGTTCTGATAGCCTTTAGAGCAAAAGATGAGAGCAGTTTAATTATTCTTGTGCCAATTAGTGGCCACAACGAAAAAGCAGAATTCTTACTAAGAAGCGCCGTCGCCAAACTTAAATGGTTAGGAACAATCGGAAAACAAAGAATAATCTGTGTCGACAATGGAATGGATCAGCAAACCAGAAAAATTTGCGAAATCATAAAACAAGAATATGAGTTTGTAGAGATATGTTTTTCTAACGAATTCGAAAAAATTCTAAAATCTTCTACTTAAATTTTAATCTTTTCGCCAAATAGTTTTGTCGGGATTTATCCGATAGGTATTGTACACCAAGCCATCCCTCATGCACTTATGAATAATGGCGCCGTCGGGTATCGTGCTGCCGCACGCCCTGCATGTTAGCGCTCCGTCAAGATTTCTACGAGATGTAGAAAAAGCAAGAACATCGCTCCTTGGAGCATTATCGCTATTCGAGAAGACATTTCGCCCTCCAGATACTCTTTCAAGATCGTCATTTTTTTGTATTTGTTCTTTTTCTTCGTCCATAAATTTTCCCCTTCCGCTCCAAAAAATTAAACGAGTTAAAGTTTTAAACATTCAATGTTACATAATAGTTCAGAGGTCACATTTTTGATATAATACGTCTTTAATTTGCGGATAAATCCTTTTTAAAAATTACGATATTCAAGTGTTTCCATAAAAAACTCTTTTATTCTTTTGTCGTTATGCTAAAGAATTTTGAATTTGTGTTGCGCTCAATTTTCAAAATGGTTTATCCTTCTTTAGTGAGTATTAATAAGATGAATGCGAAAAAATAAAATCCATTTAGAATTTGGGTGAAACAATGCTAGAAAATAAAGCCTTTTCTTTCAAAACATTAGACGCAAACGAAGCTGTGGCCCACGTCTCCTACGCTTTTACCGACATCGCCACCATATATCCCATAACCCCGTCTTCTGTGATGGCGGAAAAAATCGACAAATTTTCGGCATCCGGCAAAAAAAATATCTTCGGAAATATCGTGAATGTAACTTGCATGCAATCAGAAGCCGGAGTCGCCGGAGCAATGCACGGAAGCCTCACTTCTGGCGCATTAACAACAACTTATACAGCTTCTCAAGGCCTTTTGCTCATGATCCCCAATATGTATAAGATGGCCGGGGAATTATTACCGGCAGTAATCCACGTGTCCTCGAGAACCGTGGCGACCCACTCGTTGTCAATTTTTGGAGATCACTCCGATATTTACGCCTGCCGACAAACTGGATTTGCCATGCTCTGCTCAAGCAGCCCCCAAGAGGCGATGGATCTAGCGGCTGTCGCTCATCTTTCTTCGATAAAATCAAGAATACCTTTTATCCATTTTTTCGACGGATTTAGAACGTCTCACGAAATCCAAAAAATCAGAGTTATAGATTACGAAGCTTTTAAAGAAATGATAGATCACCGGGCCGTTTATGCCTTTAGGCAAAGAGCGCTAACTCCGGAGCGTCCAGTGCTGCGTGGCACTGCGCAGAACGACGACATATTTTTCCAGGCAAGAGAATCCTCTAACATTTATTATGATGGTGCAAAAGACATAGTCTGTGATTACCTGGACAAAATAAATAAAAGATACGGCACCTGTTACAAACCATTTAATTATTACGGGGACAAAAATGCCGAAAGTGTCATTATAGCCATGGGTTCTGTTTGCGAAACAATAGAAGAAGTGGTGGATTATCTGATAACTTCGGGTGAAAAAGTGGGAGTTATAAAGGTGCATCTATATCGCCCCTTTTTGCCGCAATTTTTGCTGGAATCAATACCAAAAACTGTTAAAATTCTTTCAGTTTTAGACAGAACAAAAGAGCCGGGCTCAGTGGGAGAACCGCTATACCTTGACGTCTCCGCCGCCATTAAAGACAGAGGGCTTTGCATTCAAATTTTAAGAGGGAGATATGGTCTTAGTTCTAAGGACACGGGCCCACTCGAAATACTCTCAGTATACAATAATATGAAAAATACAAATAGTAAAAAACATTTCACGATAGGAATTAATGACGATGTAACTAATCTTTCTCTTGATACGCCCGCAGAAGAACCAGATACATCTCCAAAAGGAACTTTTTGCTGTAAATTTTGGGGCTTTGGATCAGACGGAACGGTCAGCGCAAACAAAAATTCCATAAAAATCATAGGTGATAACACTAATTTCCACGTACAGGCGTACTTCGCCTACGACTCAAAAAAGTCCGGTGGGCTAACTGTTTCTCACCTTCGTTTCGGCCCGTCGATAATAAAATCTGCTTATTATGTAAGAAAAGCTGACTTTGTAGCATGTCATAATCCTTCTTATATAAATAAATACGACATGCTAAAAGATCTAAAAACTGGCGGGAAATTTTTGCTAAATTGTACTTGGAAGCAAGAAGAGCTAGACGATAAACTCCCCGACCGCGTAAAACGAGAAATTCTTAAAAAACGCATCGCTTTTTACACAATAGATGGCGCTAAAATTAGCAAAAATTTAGGACTAGGCGAAAAAATCGGCACAGTTTTGCAGGCGGCCTTTTTTAAAATTTTAAATTTTATAGACGAAAATAAAGCCAAAGAATGCATGAAAAATACGGCTTCTAGCAGATATGCTAAAAAGGGTAAAGAGATAATCTTTATGAACCATAAAGCAATAGAGCACGGCATGCAAGATGTAGTAAAAATAAACACTGATATCTTTAAAGAAACCGCCTCGCCCGCAGAGGATAAAGCTACTCTCTCAAACGAAAAAGTACCTAAAATTCTCTTTGAATATGTAAAAAATATAATGGACCCGATTAATAAGAATCAAGGGAATAATCTGCCCGTTTCAAAATTTTTGCCTTACGTAGATGGAACATTCCCGCAAGGATCTTCCGCTTTTGAAAAACGAGCTACAGCGGCAAGTGTTCCAGAATGGAACAAAAACAATTGCATCCAGTGTAATTTTTGTTCTTATGTTTGTCCGCACGCAGTAATAAGACCAGCAGTGCTGGATGAAGAAGAAGCAAAAATGGCGCCCAAAGGCATGAAAATGAAGGATTTTACCGCTTTACAAAACTTAAAATTTTCCATCGTTATTTCAGCAAAAGACTGCACTAACTGCGGTTGTTGCGCAAAGGTATGCCCGGGCATCAAGACTAAAGGCAAGGCCCTTGTCATGAAGCCCATAGACGAACAAATCGCCTCGCAAAAATTCTTTGATTATTCATTGGGCCTTAAAGATAAGCCAGAAATTTTTGAAAAATTCCCAGCCAAAAGCGTTAAGGGCAGTCAATTTTGCAAGCCATTGCTAGAATTTTCTGGGGCCTGCGCGGGCTGCGGTCAAACGCCCTACGCCAAACTCGTAACGCAGCTCTTTGGCGAAGATATGATTATTGCGAACGCGACCGGATGCTCTTCTATATGGGGCGCCTCTTCGCCGTCAAGCCCGTACACCACCAAGAGGGATGGCAAAGGTCCGGCCTGGCAAAATTCTCTCTTTGAAGACAACGCAGAATTTGCTTATGGAATCCATCTTGCCAAAAACACTATAAGAAAAAATTTAATTCATAAAATAGAAGAGATTTTTGGCAAAATAAAAAATGAAGAGCTTAAAAAATGCTGCCAAGATTACCTAAAAACGAGCGAAGACGCCATAAAAAACAAGCAAGCTTCAAAAAATTTACTTTTATTTCTTGAAAAAAAGGATAATCTAAAAGAACCAGCGCACCTAAAAAAAGAAGTGCCCAAAAACAAGGAACATCTAACCCAAAAGGATAACCCAAAAGAACTAGCGGATCTAAAAAAAGAAATACTCGAAAACAAGGAATATCTCACCCAAAAGAGCATCTGGATGTTTGGAGGCGACGGATGGGCCTACGACATAGGTTTTGGTGGGCTTGATCATGTGCTGACTTCTTTGGAGGATATAAATGTTTTAATTTTTGACACAGAAGTTTATTCAAACACAGGAGGGCAGGCCTCCAAGGCAACTCCCACGGCCTCTTGCGCGCAATTCGCGGTTTCTGGTAAAGAAACGGCAAAAAAGGACCTCGCAATGATTTTTATGAGTTACGAAAAAGTTTATGTGGCGCAAGTAGCGTTGGGGGCTAATTTTGGTCAATGCCTCAAAGCTTTGGAAGAAGCACAGAGTTTTAAGGGGCCTTCGGTGATAATTGCATACGCCCCTTGCATCAGCCACGGAATAAGCGGCGGCATGAGCAATTCTATATTTGAAGAAAAAGAAGCCATCAAATCTGGATATTGGAACCTCTTCAGATACGACCCTCGCTTGTCGGAGCAAGGTAAAAATCCATTTTCGCTGGACAGTCCGCCTCCTTCTGTTAGCTATCGCGATTTTATCATGAGAGAAACTAGGTACAGCTTTCTTGCTAAAGCATTCCCCGAGAGGGCTAAAAAGCTTTTTGCTCAGGCTGAGCAAACTGCCAAATCAAGATACGAAAAATTACTCAAAATGGCTAAAAATCCTTAAAGTCCCCCGCCGCCGCTTGGCCACTTCAAAGTCCCCCGCGAAGATAAAATTCTCTAGGAAGGGGCCGGCTCGTGCTTCGTTCAAAAAATCTTGCGCAACTAGCGGCCTCTTTGGCCACTTCAAAGTCCCCCGCCGCCGCTTGGCCACTTCAAAGTCCCCCGCGAAGATAAAATTCTCTAGGAAGGGGCCGGTCCGTGCTTCGTCCAAAAAATCTTGCGCGACTAGCAGCCTTTTCAGTTACTTCTTGAAAAATTTAAATCTTTAGTGGACCTCGGGAATTTTTTTAATATAAATCTAAGAATATCGAGCACTCCCCTCCAAACCAAAAAAGAAAAAACCATAAGCCCTAACAAAAGAAGAAATTCCGATATTCCTATTTTTGATATAGAAAAAATTTCCTCGGTTTTTGGCAATATAACGGCGATCACAAATGCCGCGACCAAACTCCAAAACATCGCGCATCTGAGCCAATTAAACGGAACGCAAACATTGTAGAGCACCAAAAAACCCGCAAACGCCGTTAAAATCACGCTAATGGTAGAAATATGCTGTTCGGCCATACCAAAATAGCGCGCCGTAACGTTGAGCAAAAATACATTTATTACTACGGTCACGGCCCCGGGGAGAGATTTGCCTATAATATTTAAAAGAAAATTTCCACGAATTCTTTCTTTGTTGGGTTCTAGCGCCAATATGAACGAGGGTATGCCAATAGTAAGACTCGTGGCAAGCGTCATTTGTATTGGCTCGAAGGGATATGGCATTTTAATAAATAAGAAAATAATGGCGAGCATAGCGGAATAAATAGTTTTTACTAAAAATAATGAAGAAGAACGCTGAACATTGTTAATGCATCGCCGTCCCTCGGCAGTTATCTTGGGTATCGTGCTAAAATCTGAGTTTAAAAGCACAAGTTCCGAAACATTTCTGGCAGCGTCACTGCCAGAAGCCATAGCTATGCTGCAATCGGATTCCTTGAGCGCCAACACATCGTTAACACCGTCACCCGTCATCGCAACGGTGTGTCCTTCTTCTTTAAGCGCACAAATTATCTGCTTTTTTTGCATTGGCGAAACTCTCCCAAAAACAGAATACTCGAGCGCCATTTTTTTAATTTTTTCCTCATCGTGTATATTCGTCAAGTCAACATATTTAAGATCTTCAGGAAAGCCTACGGCTTTCGCGATGGCCATCACGCTCAAAGCGCCATCTCCCGAAATAATCTTTAAGTTAACGCCTTGTTCTTTAAAGTATTTTAAAGTTTTAGCGGCACTTTTTCTGATCTTGTCCTTTATGATAATAAACGCCATAGCCTCTACATCCGGGGGCAGCGAAAAATTATCGTTTTGATCTCGCCCAAAACAATTGTCGGACTTAGCAAGCACCAAAACTCTTCCCCTTTTGGCGTAAGATTCTACATCGGATCGAAATTTTAAAAGGTCATCTCCCAGCACAAATTCAGGCGCGCCCAAAATAAACGAACCTTTTCGATCAAAATAAACTCCGGACCATTTTCTTTCAGACGAAAAATGCACAACTTTGCTCGCAGCTTTTGTCTTTTTAAATGAATATTTAGATGATATAGCCAAAAAAGTAGCATTTTTATCTTTGAGATTAGTAACCATAGCCAGCAAAGCCTCGGTGATTTGTTCTTCTTGACAATCACCACAAATCTTAATTTCCCCCAGCTCCATATCGCCCTCTGTAATGGTCCCGGTCTTGTCAAGGCACAGAACGTCAACTCGTGCCAGCGTTTCAATGCAAAAGAGTTGCTGCACCAAAACCTTGATCCTAGAAAGCCTAATAACGCTGACCGCAAGCACGGTGCTCGTTAGCAGAACAAGGCCTTCGGGTATCATGCCTATTAGCGCCGCCACCGTCTTAACGACTGCATCTCGCATGCTGTTATTTGTCGTATTTAGCTGTTTTAAAAATAAAAGTATGCCCACGGGAATTATTATCACAGATATTACCAGTATTATTTTTTTGAAGACATCAGAAATCTTGGAATTTACCTTTTTAACATATTTAGCGCTCTTTGAGATTTTAGAAACATAATTGCTCTCGCCCACCTTCTCGGCTTTGGCCTTACAATGGCCGCTGACCACAAAACTCCCCGAGAGCAGCAAATCCGACTGTCGTTTGGTGATAGAATCTGATTCGCCGGTCAAGAGAGATTCGTTGACCTCGCAAGAACCTTCGCATAGCACGCAATCGGTGGGTATTTGATCCCCCGTGCCCAAAACGATGATGTCATCCAGCACAATTTTATTAAGTTCTATATGTTCGTATTTTGAATCTCTTACAACTTTTGCCTTTTTGGCAGAAAGAAGCGAGAGCTGGTCAACGGCTCTCTTTGCCCTGATTTCTTGAAATGCTCCTATCACTAAATTAGAAAGTACAACGCCCATAAAAAGCACATTTTTGTAAGAACCCACCGCTATAACCGCCAGAGCCAAGCCAAAATTCAGTATATTAAAAAGAGTTAAAAAATTTTCTCTTATTATCCTGGCTAAACTTTTGGTCGGAACTGACACGTGGGCATTCTCCAGGCCTTCTCGCACGCGCTCTTTCACTTGCGATCCAGTCAAACCTGACGAGGGCGAAGGATTATATCTCCTCGTTTGCTCGATATCGCTATTCATTTTATTATCTCCTTGTTTTCTGTTAAAGCGTTAACATCAAAGTAAACACTGCTTGCTCGATATCGCTATTCATTTTATTATCTCCTTATTTTCTGTTAAATCATTAACATCAAAGTAAACACTACATTTAATCTTATTGGCATATAATTATACTGTCAATCAAAAATAAAAAGGGGGGCTAAAATTTTGAATTGTAGAATAGCCGATATCAAGCACAAAGAAGTAATAAATGTCAATGATGGAAATAGGATCGGGTGTATCTGCGACATTGAGATAGATATGGAAAACGGCCAGACACGAGCAATAGTTGTGTATGGCAAGCTAAAATTTTTTGGCTTGTTCGGCCGATGCGAAGATATTGTAATTCCGTGGGAAAAAGTAAAAGTGATAGGAGAAGACATAATTCTTGTGTCTCACGACATAGATTTTTACAGCCCCCGTAGAAAGTTTAGACTTTTTCGGGGAATAACTTCAGATTGGGACTAGACGCAGCATAATATTTGTCATTATTTAAAAAAATAAGAAAAAATCCAAAACACGCCGTACAGTATGGGCTGATGAAATAGATATATTGGTAGAGAATTTCTTCCTAACATAGAAAAAACTGGCAAATTACTTTTTAAAAGCCAAGAGACGCGAGAAAAGTGGAGTGCTCGTTTTATTATTTTCCCTGTAAATACGCCAAATAAGAACAATGTAATCCAGGGATATAAGGGAAAATAGTCGGCGGAATAAATTGAATTTTCTCGAGCGCCTATTATCAGCAAGAACCATTCCTTAGCTAAAAAATCCGGCAAATACAAAAAATTCATTGGCATGGGAACATTACTGGCCCATACGAATAAAAATAAAAAAAACAAAGCGCCCAATATCGGTGAAATTCTATTAAAAAACGACTCTAAAAGTGAATAAATTATAAGAGAACAAGCTAAAAAGTGTAAAATTCCGAAGACAATTCTCTCTTTGGGGACAAAAATTAGCGTCGCAAAAGATATTCCAAGAGATAGCAAAAAAATTTTTAATCCTCTTGTCAAATTCGATCTTGAAAATTGGGTACATACGCCAGAAACAGCTATAAAAATACACGCAAACAAGAACTGCAATGACTTTAAGGAGTTAAATAAAGGTTTTAGAAAATCCATGGAAAATAAATTAATTCCCAAGTAAACAGCGTGATAAAATACCACACATAAAATAGATATTCCTCTTATTTCGTCAACAAAAAATATTCTTCTGGGTGTCTTTCTTGAAAATCTCAAAATCCAAAAACTCTCCTACGTCCTGTAAGTAAACGAGAGCACTCCTCGTGCTCTGTAATAAAATCTCTTAAAAAGCTTAAAAATGAGACAATTAACTACTGATTCCGCTTACAATTCGCTCTTTCTGATCGGGAACCAACCGAAGAAGCAAATTAACTACTGATTCCGTTTGCAATTTGCTCTTTCTGACCAGGAACCAGCCAAAGAAGCAAATTAACTGCTGGTTCCATTTACAATCTGCTCTTTCTGATCAGGAACCAACTGTTTGCCAAGAATCTGTATCGCCCTATCTTTAATTATAACCTTACCGGACTCAAAATATCTAGCCGTGTCAGTATTTCCTTCTCCGGCCAATTTCCCATATTCGCTCAGGACAGGAGCAAGCCTCGTAAACTCCGCATTCCTGGCCTGTAAAATCATAAAATATTTTTCTCCTTGTCTCGTTATTTGACTATTAACAATATTCACATTCATAATATAAATCCGCTCGACTGCGCAAAGCAAATCTTCCAGCGCACTAAAGAAAAAAATACACTTGCGCGAACTTTGCTTTATCCTATACGTCTTTGGGACCTTGGTCCGCCTCTCACGAAGTATTGTAGCCATAACGTAACAACTTTTATTCCTTTCTATAAGTTCTATTGTTAACCGATGATTTTGGGAATTAAATCCCGTCTTAACTCTAGCTAAAAATAGCACCTCCCTTATGACCTTAATCATATTGCCCTTGCTGTATATAGACTGCCCGTATATAATGTCAAATTTTTGAATGTCTTCATAAGAAAAAACTATAAGCAATTTCTCTTTGTTAATCTGTTCTAATATCAAGGCAAATCTTCCTCCTTATGTGAATGATCGCCATCCCCCCGCACTAGAATAACAAACTCTAATAGCTGCCTGGCACTAAAAATCTAAAAGACTTGCCAAAAATTAATTTCTCATTGCAGAATCTAAAAACATAAATCTTATTCCTTGTAAGATCAGAACATATCATACGCTACAACTGGTCGATTTATGCACATTTCTGGATTCTCTCATCCATCTTTTTGGGACTTTAAAAATCCATTACCAGTAGGATAACCTACTCATTCGCCAAATATTCTTACGAAATCATATTTTATCTTCGCTGCCAAGAACCTCCTTTATTTTATGGGCAACAAGCCCTTCCACGGCCTTTCTTGCTATGCCAAAATAGCCTCTTGGATCAAATTCGCAAGGATGATCTAAAAATAAATACTTCCTGATTGCAGCGGTTATTGCCAGTCGCAAATCCGAATCTATATTAATCTTGCACACGGCCGTTTTTGAAAGTTTATTCAAAATTTCTTCTGGCATTCCCGACGCGTATTGAATCTTACCTCCAAATTTATTTATATCTTTGATGAATTTTGGGTTTATTGAGGAGGAGCCATGCAAAACAATGGGAAATTTTGGTAATCTCTTTTGTATTTCTTCTAATATATCAAATCTAAGCTGTGCTTTTCTTTCGCCTTTAAATTTATAGACACCGTGGCTAGTTCCTATGGCAATCGCCAAAGAATCAACTCCGGTTTTTTTAACAAAATCTTCCGCTTGAGCGGGTTCTGTGTAAAAAGATTCATTTCGAGCAGTACTTATTTTATCTTCCATTCCTGAAATACGCCCAAGTTCGCCCTCAACGGTAACTCCTTTTGGATGCGCGTAATCAACTACAGATTTAGTCAAAGAAACATTCTCTTCGTAACTCAGGTTAGAGCCGTCGATCATCACAGAAGTAAACCCCATATCTATACAATTCTTACAAATATCAAAATCCGGTCCGTGATCCAAATGAAGAACAACGGGGAGATCTGGGTACGTAAAAATCGCCGCTTCGACAAGCTTTGTAAGATATGTAGGGCTCGAATGTCTTATGGCACCCGGAGAAACCTGCAAAATTGCAGGCGACCTGAGCTCACTACAAGCTGTGGTTATTCCTTGAACTGTTTCCATGTTGCTGATGTTGAACGCTCCAACAGCATATCCTCCAGAATAGGCTTCTTCAAGCATTTTTTTCGTGTTAACTAGAGGCATAACGGACCAACTCCTACGTTTATTTCGTGCAACTTATTCTAAAAACAAACCTCCAGTAAAATTTAGGCAAATTTTATTTTTGTAAATTACTATATCAGCGCTGCTCACGCAAAAAAACCGTTAACTACAAAGATCGAGAGAGTAACAGCTAGCAAATACTTTATAGCCTTTTAAAGGGGTACCAAACAGACAACTCAAAAAACGACAACTCCCTTACCAAAAGTGCTTTTTGTATCATTAGCCTCCCTCTCGATCATATATATAAAGCGGCAGACACTGCAGTTCCCCCGCGTTAACATACTATGCAAAAAACCGCCACTTTGCGTATTGTATTTAAAATTTAAACTTCATGATCTTGTCCTTCTTCTTTTACTTCGTTTTTTAATTTGGGAAGCAACGGAAAAAATCGAGAGGGTAATGCCCAAAAATCCCAGCAAAATTAGCGCTATCCCCGCAGCATACCAAAGCCTTGTATCATTGGAAGAATTTTCTGGCAAAGATTCATTTTCTTGTATAAATTTAAATTCATCGCCGTTTTCTTTGTCGCCATCTTCTAGTGAAAAATTCCAGTCGTCCGGCTTTATGGCATCTTCTTCTGAATTCTTTTCTGTCCTGCCGCTTCCGGCAGAATTGCCACTTTCAGCAAAAGAAAAACTAGAAAAAATCCCCATGAAAACAACAAAAAGCACGGGTAACAAAAAATAAAATCTTTTAAACACACAAACATCATTCCTTGAATTTTAATATCCCTTCAGAGTCTAATTTTACTCTGAACATTGACCAGTGTCAAGCAGTGCCCCAATGGGCTCGCGCTGTAACACATTATTGCCCATCTAATATAATATGTTATTGGCTGAAATTTCGTTTTAGAACATTTACACTTGATTTTGAAGATGAATTTTGATTAAATTTTAATAAGGTCAAAATAAAAGCTAGAGCTTTAAGATTGAGGTGCAGAACGTGGAACCTATCCCGCTTAGCGAAATTGTCCGTGCTACCAACGCAAAACTCATATCTGGCAAAGCGTCCGGCGCTGTGACGTCCATTTGCATAGACAGCAGAAAATTAAAAAAAGGTTCTCTTTTTGTGCCGCTGAAAGGAGAAAAAACAAACGGCCACGCATTCATAAAAGAGGCTTTTTTGTCCGGAGCAATCGCTTCTTTAACCGAGCAAAAAAAACCCTTAGCTGATCAAACTTTGATACTAGTTGAAAATACCGAGCAAGCTCTGCAAGACATTGCGACACATTACCGCAAAAAATTTGATTTACCCGTGGTGGCGATAACTGGCAGCGTGGGCAAAACCACCGCCAAGGATATAATCTCGTCGATATTGTCCGCAAAGCTAAATGTAATGAAAACTCGGGGCAATTTTAACAGTCAAATAGGGCTGCCTTTGTGTCTTACGCATATAGATAAAAAGAGTCAGGTGGCGGTCTTAGAGCTCGGAATAAGTAAACCGGGTGAGATGCAAAATCTAGTAAAAATAGCATCTCCAAACATATCTGTTGTCACCAACATTGGACTTTCTCACGTAGAGTATTTGAAAAATAAAACTACTATTTGTAAAGAAAAATTACATATAAAGGATACTTTAGGTGAAAATGACACTTTAATTTTAAACGGTGACGATCCTACGTTGCGCGGCGCAAAAATCGCTCACAAAAAAATAGTTTATTTTGGATTTGACGACAAAAACGACCTAGTGGCAAAAGATCTGTCGATTCGGCAAGAAGGTATATCTTTTACTTTTAAAGGGCACGGCTTTTCTGAGCCAATGAAAATTAAGGTTCCCAGCAAATGCAGTTTGTATGCCGTTTTGGCGGGAATAGAAATCGCTTTGAACTTGCGTTTTTCTATGAGAGAAATAAAAAAAGGACTAGAACTTTATGAAGGAACGCCGATGAGGCAACAAATTCGCCGCACTAAAGAAGGGGTAACTTTGATTGATGACACGTATAATTCCAGCCCCGATTCGGTAAAAAGTGCCCTTGAGATCTTAGAGCAAATGCCAAGTGGTGGCAAAAAAATAGTCGTTTTAGCAGACATGATGGAGCTAGGGGAATTTTCCAAAAAAGAACATTATAAGCTTGGCGGCGTGCTATCTAAAAGTAATGTAGACTTACTTTTTACAGTTGGAAAAGAAGCAAAAAATATAGCGCTTGGTTTGAAAGATAGCAAGCCTAGCGCCACAGCACTGAGTTTTTTTGACAAAGAAAGAATGACCTTTGAGCTTTGCAAGATTTTATCAAAAAACGATATAGTTCTAATTAAAGGGTCAAGAGGCATGCAAATGGAGCAAGTTGTGGAAAAAATTTTGGCGTCACATCAGTGACACGAAGCTAAAAATTTTCTCTTTAATAGCATAAAATCCTTTGATTTTATATATCCCAAAGCAAATAATATACTCAAATAAACTGCCACAAAAAGAATTATTATGACGATTATAGATAAATTCTTAGGCAAAAAAATTTCTATGATTTTGTGTAGATATAGGCTTAAAATGGCGCAAAGGATGGATGCCATCAGGGGCCCTAAAAATATTGTCAAAAAATTAGATCTAATTGAGCATTCTCTATACAAAAAATACATTGAAAAGAAAAATACAAACCCATAGCAGATCAAAGTTCCTATCCCCGCGCCCTGTATATTTACCTCTGGAATGCCCACTAGCACGTAGTTTGTGACGATCTTTATGAATGCCCCGGCGCACAGCAATCCGAGCGGCAGGTTGATCTTTCCGATAGCCTGCAACATACTGCAAATCGGCGCACTCATGGACGTAAAGATAGTCGCTATTCCCATCGTGACTATAATTTTAGACGCCACGTTAACCTCCCTGTATCTTATTCCTCCGTAAAGCAAGCTGAGTATGGACTCACCGAACACAGAAAGTCCTATCCCGGAGGGTATGGAAATGATGGCCGTGACTTTGATTATGGTCTCTATATTTTTTCTGAGTTTTTCTCGATCTTTAAGCGCCCAGGCCTCTGTGATCGTGGGCAGAGCGCTTATTCCAAGCATCTGAGTAATCCCCGGCACTAGCATAACTATGCTGGATACGTAACCAAGACATCCCGACAAAAAATCGTGAACCTGTTTTGCTTCTATCTT
The DNA here is from genome assembly GCA_031255515.1 of Oscillospiraceae bacterium. Lineage (GTDB taxonomy): Bacteria > Bacillota > Clostridia > Oscillospirales > Acutalibacteraceae > JAITRE01. Next base: position 14,211 of record JAIRSI010000040.1, read on the forward strand.
GTCAGCGGGTATGTTCGAAGAATATATGCCCAGCAAACAACCAGAACACGTTTCCATAATATGACAAAGTTGTCTTCTTATTATTATCGTGTCAATCAAGCCGCCAAGATTCATGATTAGGGCGCCAAAACCCACGGGCAAGGCTATTTTTATAAGAAGTTTTGCGGTTTGCATAGGCTTTGCCGGCTCGGGGGACAAAATCAGAGCTTTTTGCGTTATGCCATCACCGTATTTTCTATGTCTAAAAAACAAAAATAAAAAACCAAGAACCGCACCCACGCTGATGCCAGCGATAGCTCCCGCCGCGGCAAATGGTAAAATAGCACTCTCGGCAAGTTCTGCTGAGGGGTAAAATTTGCCAAAAACTGTCGAGAATTTTCTATACTCATCCATTTTAAAATATACAATTATTGAAGAAAATAACAGCCCAAAAACTAATTTTGAAGCGGCTTCTATTATTTCGGAAATAGCAGTCGGGAGCATATTTTTTAAGCCTTGATAATATCCTCTATAAATCGACATAAGACAAGAAAAAAGAATAGTTGGAGAAAGGACAAGTGTAGAAAAAATGGCATTTGGAGAATTTATAAGGTTAGAATAATAAAACGCGCTGAAAATCATCATAAAAAAGCCGACGGTTCCCGTGCTCAAAAATATGGGTATGGAGATTTTGTGCACAAGTCTAACATCCTTAAATCGACCTTTAGCTACATTTTCTGAGACAGTTCTTGAAATTGCAATGGGTAACCCCGCAACCGCCAGAGCATCCACAGGATTATATAGAGCATAAGCCGCCTCAAAATAACTATTCCCCACTCCCCCTAATATTTTGCCAACCGGTATTTTAAAAAAAGCTCCAAGTATTTTAACCACAACTGTGCTAAGAGTAAGGATAAGCGCCCCAATCAAAACAGATTGATTTCTCTTTTTAAAAAATAATTTTCGCAATCGGCCACTCTCCACTAATGAAATCCATCGAATTGGCATTTACCTCTTATGATGTTTATGCGAGTAACAAAATGATAGACCCGCAGATGAATATTCATTGGCAGCACACATTGACGCAAATCGCTAAATTACGCCTTTAAAAACTGCTGTACATTTTAGTTCATATATGATAGTATATTGGGTGTAACTGGAGTTATTTTAAAGATAATTTTCAAAATGGGGGTGGCTAATTTTGAGCGATCGTGGCACAAACAGCAATGAGGAAATTTTTCATCTTATAGCCGATGAATTTGCCTCTGGGCTGTCTTCTTGTGATTTTAAGCGAGAAAAGCTAGAAAAAAGCAATAAAAATATTAAAGAAATTTTTAGCGGGAAAAATGCTAAATACGAAATATCTTACGATCCTTCAGAAAGCATCTTTTTTCTTAAAAGCTGCAATCCCGACTCCCAAGATGATCTGACGGTGCTGTCCAAGTGGCTGTTCGATCCTATGGCAGATCGAGAAAAACAGACAAGAGCTATAACGGCTGACTTTTTGGAATCCGTGGGATTTTCGGGTTCTAAGGGGAATATTAGAAAAATACCTAAAAACATCGGGAAAAAGAGAAGAGATGAAAATTTTAACGCGGATCCTATGTTCTTAATAAATCGATTAGCTAGTCTTTTTCCTGAAATAAAGCCCGAAATACAAAAAGAAAGAGAATCTTACGAACAATTTAGGTTCGTTAATTTTACGAAAAAAAACATAAATCCTAAACTAGAAAGTTTTTTATGTGAAACGCCTGAAAAAAATAAACTAAAAAAGCTATCAGAAATTTTTAATGGTCTATATAAATCCGGAGATCTGGACACAAGAGCAGTTATAACTTCGGTTATTTTGAACTCAATAGACGACGACAAGAAAGAAAGTGCAATAAAGGAACATTTGAGTGATGATCTGAAAAAAGCTTGGGATGCCACAAGGAGTATACGAGGCAAAAAAATATCTCCTGAAAAATCTAGTAGAAGATACAATTACATGCTAAATAGCTTGAGGTCTCAAGAGACAACGAGTCCCTAGTTACGCGCCAGGTACCTCTTTAAAAATCTAATTTTGCAATAGAGATACGATTACGCGCTAGAAGCTCGAAGAAGGCTAGTTTTTAAGTGAGGTGCGATATAACTTAAAAAAGGAGGGCAAATTTGCAAAAGAGACCACGCGACGACAAACCTTTTAATAATCTATAATGCACCCACCCCTTCGCACAACAAAGCTTTTTTAAAGAGGCGCTAATTTTACAAAGTAAAGAGAGATCGAATTTTGATAATAAAAACTAGCGGTATAGTAGTTTCTGGGCAGGCGATTTCAGAAAGAGACAAGCTCATTACTATATTAACAGAAAAAGAGGGCCTGATTCGCGCATTTGCAAAGGGCGTAAAAAGCTTTAAGGGCTTTAATTCTTTGGCCTCTTCTTTGTTTTGTTACTCGGATTTTGTTTTCTATAAAGGTCGAAATTCATACAATCTAAGCGAAGCATGCGCGATCAAGTTCTTTTTTGATCTTAGAAATAATTTAGAAAAACTCTCGCTCGCAGAATACTTTTGCGAACTAATCATAAGTCTTTGCGTTCAGCCCCAAGAAGCCAAAGAGATTTTACGCCTTGTGCTAAATTCTTTACATTTTCTTTCCAAAGAAACCATCCCAAGGCCCATTTTAAAATCCGTCTTTGAGATCAAAATTTTGTCCGCATCGGGATATTTGCCAAATTTATTAAATTGCAAAAAATGTCTAACAAATTGCGAAGATGAATTTTATCTGGTTATAAAGGAGGGCTCTTTATATTGTAAAAAATGCTTTTGTAAATCTAAAAACCCCTGCGTTAAACTTTCAAGGGGAGCACTGTTCGCCTTAAGATATGTTATTTCTTCTCCGCTTAAAAAAGCTTTTCACTTTTCGATTTCAGAAGAAAGTAAGCGCAAATTTTGTAGAGCATGCGAAGAATATACTATAAATTGTATAGAAAAAAAAATCCACACACTCACATTTTATAAGCAGGTCTGTAAAATCTAAGCTGTGACATAAATATCAAATAATTTGCTAAGAATACAATATGGGAGAAATATTAATAATAGGCTAAATTTTATATAAAAATATGTAAAATTTAGAAGAATATATTGAATAATGAAAAAAGATTTAAAAAATAAAAGTACAAACATTGATAATTTAGGAATGAAAAGCTTAGAATTTTCAAAAATTTTAGCGCTTCTTTCGGGATTTTGTGCGTGTAAAGAGTCAAAAAATAAGACAGAAAAGTTGGACATAAATGCGTCATTAGAGCGCGCTTTAGAGCTTTTAAAAGAAACCAGCACCGCCTTTGATATCATAAATAATTTTAGCGAAATTCCCATAGGAAGCATAAAAAATATCAAACCACATATCAAAAGAGCGGAAAATCAGGCAATTCTTTCGCTTGGAGAGCTTTTGGATGTTAAGCATGTACTTTTTTCCGTGCAGAGCTGCGCAGATTGGTCCAAAAATTTAAAAGATCGTCTTGGCGTTTTATCCGACAGAGTTCTATCACTTTTCCCAAATAAACATCTTTTTAACAGGATAGATTCTTCCATAATTTCCCAAGAAGAAGTCGCAGACTCTGCGTCCAAAGAACTCTTATTTTTAAGAAATAAAAAGCGATCTCTTTCGCTAAAAATTCGTGAAACTTTAGACAATATAATACGATCCACACATTATCAAAAATTTTTGCAAGAACCTATCGTGACAATGAGGAACTCACGCTTTGTAATTCCCGTAAAAACTGAGCACAGATCAGAAATTGAAGGATTATTGCACGACAGTTCCTCTAGCGGATCCACGGCTTTCATAGAACCAAAACAGGTTCTCGAGGCAAATAATCAGATTTCATCTTTAAATTTACAAGAAAAAAGAGAAATAGAAAAGATCTTACTGCAACTTTCGAGCGAAGTCTCAAATTTTTCTAAAACTCTACATTTAAATTACGAATTGTTAATTGAGTTGGATATGATATTTGCAAGAGCCAGACTTGCCAAAAGTATGAAAGCGCTGCCTCCAAAGCTCAATAATTGTAAAAATATCTTGCTAAAAAAAGCCAGGCATCCTCTCATACCCAAAGAAAAAGTCGTTCCGATAGACATAGTATTTGGCAAAGAAACGGACTGTTTGATGGTAACGGGGCCGAATACAGGCGGGAAAACCGTGTCGATGAAGGTGGTTGGAATTTTTGCCTCCATGGTTAAATTGGGGTTAATGATTCCCGCTGAAGAAGGCAGCGAAATGTGTGTATTTAACAAGATATTTGTCGATATAGGCGATGAACAAAGCATAGAGCAGTCCCTGTCCACTTTTTCAGGACATATCTTAAAACTTGTAAAAATAACAGAATTTGCCGACGAAAACAGCCTCGTACTTCTTGATGAACTGGGGGCAGGCACAGACCCTGAACAGGGCTCGGCCCTTGCACTTTCTATTGTAGAATATCTCAAAAGCAAAAAATCAAAAGTCATGATTACCACTCACTATCCCGTGCTAAAAGAATACGCATTTTCGTCCGAAAGCTCACAAAATGCCTGCTGCGAATTCGACATAGAAACTCTTATGCCCACTTACAAACTAATAACCGGCATACCCGGGTGCTCTAATGCTCTTGAGATAGCAAAGCGCCTGGGAATAAGGGAAGAAATAATTCAAAAAGCCTACAAACTTATGCCATCTTCAAGCCAAAAATTAGACTTCGTAATTAAAGAATTGAAGGTCGAAAAAAAGCAAGCCGAGCTAAAAAATCAAGAACTCGCAAAACTAATAACTCAGGCAAAAAAAATAAAAGATGAGGCATCTTCAGAAAAAAAGAAGATACAAAATCAATCAGAGGTATTTTTAAAAAATGCAAAATTAAAATCCCGCGAGATAATAGAAAAAGCAAGAAAAGAGGCCGGGGATTTTATTTTGGAACTAAAAAAAATGAAAAAAAAGAGCAATTTGACAATTGACGACAGAACCAAAATCAACAAAGGTCTTAAATCTCTGGACGACTCTTTGTATGAAAAAAATAAGCCTTTAAATGAGCACAAATCTCCGGCAAAACTAGGGACTGGCGACAATGTTTTTATTGTTGATATGAATAGACAGGCCACGGTTTTGGAGATTCATGACAAAGGAAAAACCGTCACAGTTTCCGCCGGAAATGTTAAGCTAAAGATAAATATCTCACGCCTTGAATTATTGCCAAAGTCAAGCGCCAAGAAAAATAAAAAAGGTAATATTTCTACAAAATATGTCAAAAAACAACCCATGGCGGCGGTATCAGAAATTGACTTACGCGGGCATTATGTCCTGGATGCCATAGAAGAACTTGATAGATTTATAGACTCAGCACTGCTCTCAGGAGTTAGTCAGATCAAAATTATACACGGCAAAGGAACGCAAGCTCTCATGCGCCAAGTAAGTCAGCACCTAAAGTCTCACAAGCACGTGGAAGGTTTTCGCAAGGGAGGATACACAGAAGGTGGTATTGGCGCGACTATCGCGCGGCTAATTTAGAGTGCAGTGCCATTAAAATACTTGAGCTTCGAAACAAGGACCACTTGATCGCGAGCGGCATCAGAAATTGACTTACGTGGGCATTATGTCCTGGATGCCGTAGAAGAGCTTGACAGATTTATAGACTCAGCACTACTCTTATGGAGTTAGTCAGATCAGAATTATACACGGCAAGGGAACGCAAGCTCTCATGCGCCAAGTAAGTCAGCACCTAAAGTCTCACAAGCACGTGGAAGGTTTTCGTAAGGGAGGATACACAGAAGGTGGTATTGGCGCGA
>JAIRSI010000052.1 GCA_031255515.1 Oscillospiraceae bacterium
TCGCCTAAAGTTAAAATTCCAGCATCTCCTTCATCGCCTCAAATCATACTTGAGCATGTAAAAAGAAACTGTCAATATTTATCCCCTCATTCGCCTAAAGTTAAAATTCCAGCATCTCTTTCATCACCTCAAATCATACTTGAGCATGTAAAAAGAAACTGTCAATATTTATCCCCTCATTCGCCTAAAGTTAAAATTCCAGCATCTCCTTCATCGCCTCAAGGCATACTTGAGCGTGCAAAAAGAAACTGTCAACATTCATCCTCTCATTCGCCTGATGAATACCCGTTTCTTCCGACTCAAACACGGGCCCAAAGGAAACTCCCCTGCCCTGCAATGTTCTGGCGTAAGTGCCGCCACCAGTGGACAATAAATTTGGATCTAGGCCAGCTATTTTTTTGTAAGACTTCTTTAAAATCCTGATAATTTTAGAATCTTCACTAACGTCCAATGGTATCATATCTTTTAGTAAAAATCCCTCTACATTCACGGATTCAAGATTTTTTTCTATAATATGCCAAATTTCTCCCCCATCGCAAGTCACCGGATAACGAATGTCTATCTGGGCTATCGCTTGGCCCTCTTTAACTTTCAATATACCAAGATTTAAGGTAAGTTTGCCTGACTTTCTGTCGCTTCGTGCTATTCCCATAGACTCCCCATAAATCTCGCTGCCCACAAATTTATCTAAAAAGGCAACAAGGCCACCACCAGTGGATAAATCGTCAAAAAATCTAACTAGCAAACTAATCAGTAAAGACGCCGCATTCCTACCCTTATGCGGTTCGGAAGCATGTGCCGCTGTGCCAAATACCTCGAGCTTAAAATCTTCGCCCTCTTTTTTAAACTCGCATTGAATCTGAGACTTTTTCAAAAAATCCGAAATCTTTTTTGATTCTTCCTTACTAATGCTTAAAATTGCCAAAGCACTATCTGGCACCGCGTTTATAACGCTGCCAGAGCTAATTTCTTTTATTTTTGAACTTTTAAAACCTGACCTTAACTCAATCCCCAGACCGCCCTTTTCTCTATTGCAAATCCCATATGAAGAATCAGGTGTGAAGGCCAAATCTGGAAGGGGCTCGCTATTAAAATAAACCCCCATATCCTTCATGCCCACTTCTTCTCCTGAACCAAATATAGTTCTAATTCTTCTTTTTCCGACAATATTATGATCCTTCAAAGCGCGAAGACAATATAGGGAAATAATGGCAGGGCCTTTGTCGTCGACCACTCCCCTCCCAAAAAATTTGGAATCTTTTTGCACCAAACTGAAGGGGTTACTCTTCCAGCCATCCCCCACAGGAACCACGTCAATATGACTTAAAACAGCACAGTAATCTTGCCCCGCACCGTATTCCGCATGCCCCGCATAATTTTCTACATTTTTTACGCGAAAACCCATTTCACTAGCTCTAAACAAAATCCAAGCTAACGCTCTTTTGCAATTGTCACCATAAGGACTCTCCGCGCAAGCCGGATCGTATACGGCGCAAGATGGTATTTTTATCAGATTGTCAAGGTCTTTTAAAATATCATCTTTATACTTTAAAATATTCTTGCCAAAACACATCGATATTTCCTTTCTCTAACCCAAAAACAGCTCAACATGTACATTGTAAAACAGATAAAAAATTTTGTAAACCTCAAAAAGCTAAAAATCACTGCAGTTAACCCGAATAAATCGCCTATTATATTGGAAGATATTAAATGAAAGACATGTTGAGGGAGACAAAATGAATATCAAAAAAGCACTAAATTTACTATTTTTTCTCGTAATATTAATACTCTGTGTAAATATTGTAAATACAAATATCTATGGAAAATCATAGGAAATTATGAAAGAAAAAGGGGTAAATTTATCTCTTCATACGATAAAATACGCCGGTGTGTCACGAGAAATAAAAAAAATACTAAAAAGAGGCTGCTTGATTGTGGCGCTGTACAACTTCAATAAGCCAGGGGGCTTTTAATGTATTTTCAGCTTCGGTTAATGAAGATACTATTAAAATAACTTGTTTTTGCAGTATTTGGCGTAATGTTGGCCTTCACAAATGGAGATACGTCTAATGTTTTGCTCAACACATTTGAGATGATCTACACTTCGCTTAGCAAATTTATAGACATTATACTAATTTTTTCGCCAATAACACTCTTTTGTATATTTGCTATACAGTTTTCAGACCCAAATCAAGTAAATTTACTAAAATCTCTTGCAAAACTAGTGATACTAATGTCTTTCTTGCTATTTTTAATGATGATAGTATCATTTTTAATTGTAAAACATAAAATTAAATTTTCTTTCGGGGAAAATATAAAAGCCGTAAAAAGGACTTTTTTAGTTTAAACTTCCATAAGAAGTTGTTTGGCGTCGATTCCATCAGTAATTAACGACTGTTGCGAAAATTTAAAATTAGATAGATCATTAGTGTAGATCAAATGTCAATCTAATTTTGCCTGCAGTATCAGAAGAATAATCTCCCGCCCTGTGTTTGCAAAAATTTTGCGCAAACACGCAAATAAAAAATTAAGCATTGACATCAAGATTTTTTTGTTGTAAGATGTTGTGGAAGCTGAATCAGACGGGGCGCTGTGAGCGGTACCACGCAAAGTTCACGGACTCTTTTAAAAGATGTACTGTTCTGTCAATTTTACTAAAAATTAGGGGGAATTTCGATGAAAAAAAGAAATAAAAAGGCAACTACGCTGCTGCTAGTCTCTGCGTTACTTCCAACCTGCGCTGGCTTTATGGGAGCGCTGAATCCCAGTACTTCTTATAATCTTAACGTTTACGCAGAAAATAGCAATCTTCAAAAATTAATGGCACAAAAGGATGAATTACTCAAAAAAAGAAACTCTTATCAAGAATTAATCAAAAGAGAAGATTTTTTTTCGTATGTGAGTGATCTTCAGAAGAAGTATAGGTGGGGACTTAATGTAAAATACCAGGTGGGCTCAGAAGAAGAAGAAAAAAAATATGATAATCTTCAAGATGCCATGGAAGCTGCGGATGCCAAAGGGGAACCGTGCATCGCTTTATTTCCAGACGAAAAAAAAATAGCGGTAATTGAACAAATGTCGGATTCTGCCATAAAAGAATACGGAAAAAATTCTGATGGCTTTTTTGAAAATAACTTGGATAAGATTATAGAAGATTTTAGTAAGCAACAAGATGAGCGCGATGGAATCGCAATTTTTAACCTAATTATGTGCTACATTTTTTTCGAAAACAAGGACTTAGCTAAAAATATGCATTCTGCGGAGAAAACTGCTTATGACTCTCTCGTAAATTCTTTAAAAAGCAAGGGCATAATAAGTCGTGAGGATTTTTCTACTATTTATCCTATGGTGATTTATCATTTTAATCTGAAAAAAGAAGATTTTTATAACTTTGTGTTACAACTCGTTGAAAGAGAAATAAGTAAAACAACTAAAAAAATTGATATTCTCAACGATGAAATAGAAACGGAAAAAGAAAATCGGTCGAAAATGGGCGACGGGGATCTTCCCGATGGCGTAGTAGGAGCAAAAGATGATGATGTGTCAGGAGATGCGCAGTCAGGGAAACCCAAAAATCCCAGTAATAACAACGCACCCCAAAATACGCAGCTAGGAAAACCCGGCGATAGAAGGACTAATGGCACTCCTACTCCTAAATCTTTTCCACCAAAATTTGCAGACATGGCACCGATGGACCATTCGTTCGGGCTCGATCGACAAATTAATGGTAAAAACAAGGTTCCAACTACAGATGACCATTCAAACTTTAACATTCACATGGCTCTTTTGGTAATTTCTTTGATCACTGCGTCTAACGCCTTGTTTTGGAATATGAAAAAAAGAGAAAATAAATGATTTTCTCGAAAAAAATCCACTCTCAAAGTTAAAAATAAGTGAAGGCGCGTTTAGTGTTTTGTTTTGTAAAAAATTTGCCCTCAAATGCAGAAATATATAGCTGCATCGGTCGCTTTTGTTTTAAAATATGACGCGATTCATGAAAGATCCGTCTTTAAAACCAGAAAATCACGATGCTTTTTGCATTTGAGGCACGATTCGATGCCGTTTAAACTCTGGCGGGAGTTGTTTTGCTCCTTTGCTACTAAATTAAAGAGCAAAACTTTGCGCATTCAGATCACCGCGGAACTCCAAAACGACTTTAAGATTCGCGAGCAAAAAATAGATCAGCAAAGCGATTTTATCAAACTCATTAAAGTTGTTTTTTGGCAAGATTGATTTTGTTGTCGTGCGATCGCGTTGTCGGAGCGCAAAATCTAAGATTCGCGAGCAAAAAATAGATCAGCAAGCAAAGTACAAAATGGCCTAATTTGCAAGTTTATTCGGCACAACAAAAACTTTTTTATCTTTTTGTCTTTGATTGTTTCGCAGGTTTTTTTCGTCTTTTAAAACATTTTCTTTTAAAAGCTCCTCATCAAAGCCATTTGGCACGATGATTTTGTGTCGTACTTTGCTGTTTAACAGATTTGATCCGTAAAAAATCCACCTTCTGAAATTAGAAAGTGGATTTTTAGTGTGCCCGGCATGGACGATAACTTGGTGGCGAAAGTTCCCCCATATACAGGCTTAGCAGTAGGAACTGTTAGCAGAAGGCAAGGGTATCCATCGTGAGGTGGAATCTGAAGGAAGCCAGAAGCAAACTCTCGGTCTGACGAATAAGAAATCGCATAAGGCAGAAGTGGGACGAACGAGTCTGCCAAACAAGACGAAGTCCAATACTGCTCGAATCCCACAGTGTAAATGCAGCAGATATATAAGGGAAGGGTTATCGTTCTTACCCCGGGGAGATCTTATAGGCAGATAAAAACAGAGTATGAAATCTGTAGTAACAACGAACTATGAGAAGTCAGCAGAAGTCATAGTACCAGCTGTGAATGTACAGACTGGGAAGAACAGAACTTTGTGAGGTGGCAGTAAATGGC
>JAIRSI010000034.1 GCA_031255515.1 Oscillospiraceae bacterium
AAATTTCAAAGCTTTCGTGCAGTCACCACACATGTCCGAAAATTTTAAAGCTTTTGTGCCGTAATTCTACCTATCCGGAAGTTTTAAAGCTTTTACGTAGTCATTCTATCTATCCGAAAATTTTAAAGCTTTTGCGTAGTCATTCTACCTATCCGAAAATTTCAAAATTTTTGTGTAGTCATTCTACCTATCCGAAAATTTCAAAATTTTTGTGTAGCCATTCTATCTGTCCGAAAATTTCAAAGCTTTTGCTCAATCGCTCTACCTATCCAGAGGCTTCATGGTGGGAAAGAAGAGTACATCTCGAACAGAGGCACTGTCGGTTAAAAGCATAGCAAATCTATCTATACCGAGCCCCATTCCGCTCGCTGGAGGCATCCCGTATTCTAAGGCGCAAATAAAATCTTCGTCTATGCCGCCTATCTCTTGTTCTTTGTTTTGCTTTTTCAATTGCTCTACAAATCTCTGGCGCTGATCAATCGGGTCATTGAGCTCCGAATAGGCATTGGCAAGCTCTCTTCCGGCGATAAAAAGCTCAAATCTCTCGGTCAAGTGATGAGCATCTTTTTTTCTTTTAGTTAAAGGAGATACTTCAACGGGATAGTCGTAAACAAAGGTAGGATTTATAAGTGTTTGCTCTACTTTTTCTTCAAAAATAAAGTTTAATATCTCGCCCGGAGAATCAAGTCCGGATGCTTCAGTTAAACCAAGTTCAATGGCCGCCTTTCTACTACCTTCAATATCCTTGGCAAGAAACGAAAAATCAAAACCGGTGACGTTTTTCACGGCGTCGACCATGCTAATTCTAACAAACGGCGCAGAAAAATTAATCTCTTGCTCCTGATAAACTAAATCATAACTCTTGCACACAGACAGGACCACACTGGCGATTAAATCTTCTGTGAAAGTCATCATGTCATTGTAATCACTGTAAGCTTTGTAAACTTCCAGCGTCGTAAATTCGGGATTGTGTTTGGGAGAAATACCTTCATTTCTAAAAAGTCTGCCTATTTCGTAAACCCTCTCAAGGCCGCCCACCAACAGCTTTTTCAAGTAAAGCTCGGGAGCAATTCTTAAGTATAAATCTATGTTGAGAGCATTGTGGTGAGTACGAAACGGGGCAGCAATCGCGCCTCCGGGTATGGTGTTAAGAATGGGAGTTTCTACTTCTAAAAATTCTCTTTCACCCAAAAATGCGCGAATTTCTTTGACAATTAAACTACGCTTCAAAAAAGTATCTTTTACGTCAGGATTCGTGATAAGATCCAAATATCTTTGCCTATAACGAAGATCTGTATCTCTAACACCGTGAAATTTATCGGGCAGAGGCAGCAAAGACTTGCTGACAAGAGAAATCTCGGCTGCGCGCACGGAAATCTCCCCTCGCCTGGTTTTAAACACAAGACCTTCAACAGAAATGATATCTCCTATGTCCCATTTTAGGATTTCGTCATATACGTCGCTCCCCACGTCGTCCACTTTAAGGTAAATCTGTATTTTCCCGCTACGGTCCAGCACATCTAAAAAACTCGCTTTACCCATATCGCGAAAGGTCAATATTCTGCCTGCAATATTAACCTTTTTATTTTCAAATTCTTCGAACTTATCTTTAATCTCCTTTGCAAGGCTATCCTGTTTGCACGAGGTAACTTCGAAAGGATCCTTATCGTTTTGCTTGAGAACTTGTAGCTTTTTTCTTCTTATCTCTAAAAGTTCACTCAAATTTTGCTCTGTATTTTTTGAAGACTTTTCGTCCATATCCATGTTGCTAGCTCCTTAAATCAAAAACCAAAATGCAAATTACAAAAAGAACGTACCCGACAAAATGCCAACGGCATTTCACAAATTAGTCGCAATCAGGTGAAATTCTTCAAAATACTCCAACGCGATGACTTAAAATGCCACCAGCCCGCTGATGATTGAAACCCCACACGGACCCGCAGAATTTTGTCATTACTTTGATATCTCTAACACCTCATAAACTATCACACCGCTGGGGGTCTCAACGTCTAGTTTATCGCCCACTCTGTGGCCTATCAAACTCATTCCCAAAGGAGATTCGTCCGAAATTTTGCCAGCAGACGGGTTAGCCTCGCTGGATCCCACAATCTTATAAGAAGCAGTCTCGTCGTACTTATCGTCGCGAACGGTAACCCTCGACCCCACGTGGATTACCTCTGTGTCAAGCGTTTCTTCGTCGATAATTTTGACGCTTTGTAACATAGACTCGATCGTAGCAACCCTAGATTCGGCTATCGCCTGCTCATTTTTAGCCTCATCGTACTCGCTGTTTTCAGAAAGGTCGCCAAATGAGAGGGCAACTTTTATCCGCTCTGCTATTTCTTTTCTCTTCACGGTCTTGAGTTGCTCTAACTCTTTCTCTAGGTCCTGGAGACCCTCTTTGGTGAGCAAAACTTCTTTCGCCAAATCGCAACTCCCCTTATCAAAATATTTTTTGTATAGGTTCCTGACGCAATAGAATCTATTCTAAGGCATTATCTTTTTGTAGTCAAGTAGCTATTTGCGTCTTAAATCTTAAATTTTAAAATAAAATTAAAATTTATCGTTTTGCACTTGTAAAATATTTTGGCTGTGGTAAAATTATTGCTAATGGGGGGCTTTTAGACAGGGTGTCTTCTCGTATTCGGCTGGTACAACTTCTGCAAAGTTAGAAACTCGCTTGGGCTTTGATGCTTATAGCGTACAAGCTTGGTAACCACTCCAATGCCCCGGATAACGTCGTTTGGTTCTTTCCCAAATTGCGCTAAAATAAGTTCGTGGTGCTTTGTCTGACTTAAAGCGTGTGTGTCGGTCAACTCAAGACTCTTTTGAGTGCACTGTTTGCGATTCTTAAAAAAGCAGCTGCGATTCTTATTGAGAGGGATGTTTTTTGAAGAATCATTTAGGTCTTTTGAAGTTGTCTCGTTTTTTAAGTTAACATGGATTGGGCATGTTTGTTTAAAAAGGGCGAATCGGTAAAAATTGATTTGAAAAGATGGAGGGAAAAGCAATGAACAAATCAGATCTAATAGCATCTGTGTCTACCAAAAGCAAACTCAGTCGCAAAGATTCGGAAAAGGCAATTTCCGCATTCATCGAGTCCGTTATTGAAGCGGTTAGCAAAGGTGAAAAGGTTCAGCTGATTGGATTTGGAACGTTTGATATCCGACAGAGAGCTGAAAGAAAGGGCAGAGATCCCCGCACAAACAAGGTGATCACCATCAAGGCTTCAAAAACACCGGTATTCAAAGCGGGCAAGCAATTTAAAGAATCTGTGTCGTGTAAACGAAAGTGATCTTACAAAATCCCCGCCAAGAGGATATCTTTAGAGCAGTGAAAATTTTGTTATATGCTAGTCGGATTTTGTTGTGATATTTATGTAAAGTGTGTTCGGTTTTTTTATTGTATCGACATAGGGTGAGTTTTGTCGCGATGTTGCGTGGGGTATTTTAATTTTTTGCTGTGTTGCTGAAGTTTACCAAAATTTATCAAAACAAAAAGGATGCACTGCTTATTAAAAGATTTTTGCGACAGAATATGGGGTGTTTTTGGTTTATCTCGATAAAAAAGAAATGCTCGGATTTTGTTGTGATATTCATGCAAAGTGTGTTCGATTTTTTATTGTATCGACATAGGGCAAGTTTTGTCGCGGTGTTGTGCGGGGTATTTTGGCTTTTTGCTGTGTTGCTGAAATTTATCAAAATAAAAAAGATACACTGCTTATTAAAAGATTTTTGCAATGGAACATGGAGTGTTTTTAGTTTATCTCGATAGGTCACAAATCTTTATAAAAGGGGCTCTTTAAAAAACTTCTAAACTCTTCGGTATACAAGATGAAGAAGAGCCGCCGCTAGAGACCTGACGAACTCAGAAAGCGCGGTTCCTTCTTACTGTCATTTTTGATTGCGCGCACTGTAAACACGCGTTGGACTCCGGGCGGCGCGCCTTATAAAGATTTTTATTGCGTCAATCGTTAACAAAACTGCGCTGCTCGCAATTTTTATCTCTATAGACAAAATAAACGTTCGTTGTGCCAAGTAGAAAATTTCGTAAAGTTATCCCAGGCAAAACAAACGTTCACTGTGCCAAGCAAAAAATTTTGCATGTGGCGACCGACTACCCCTTGGCAAAATAAGTGTTTATTGTGCCAAAATAAAAAGCTTCACACTCTTAATAACTTCGGACTCTCTTTGGGCATTGCGATTTTGTGTCCAGTGCAAGAGATTCTTTTCTGCACGGGTGAAGAAAATGTGCCTGGCCAAAGAAAATCCCGGGGGCGTGAAGGGGCCCCTCTTAAGCTCCGATTATCGTCCGTTTATTCGGGCGTCCGAGCACCCCCGCAAAGCATCAGGGACGCTCGGCCTCTTGTAAAACAAAACCTTCAGGGTGACTCCTTAAAAAGGGTGCCCCTTGAGTTGACTCATGGCATAACAACTTGCTGCTTAATTCCAGTAGTTCGGCTTCCAGTGACGGTCGTGGCCGTGTCCACCCCAATATGGAGGTAAATTATTGGCGCGTCGATAATTTTTTCTGTGGGAAAAATCCGGACCAAAGCGCCGTCCACCACTCACGTTGTCCTCTAAATCTTGAGGGTTTAATTTTTCTACATCGGGGTTTAAATTTTTATTTTCTCTTGGGTTATTCCCGTTCATAATATTGATCCTCCTTTTATAAAATCCAAGGCCAGCTATTAAAACCTTGGGTCATGTTAAAACTAATACGTTCACCTTAAATGATCCTTAGAAAAATAGCTTTTTATATAATTTTCAGGGATTTTAAGAATTTTTTTGAGATTAAAATTCTATCTTTTACTTAACTTATAAACCCTATTTGTTATAAGTTGGCTTTGCGAATTCTTCATAGAACCTGGGTATGCATTGAAATATTTTGTAGTAATCTTGCGTTTCTTGCTCATTAATTTTTGGATCTATTCTTAATAAATTGCCAAGGGGAAAACACGGGATTGATTTTATTAGCTCTCGTGATTACCCTTAGGGAAAATAGCAATGAAAATATTTTATTATGACCATAAAAGATACATCAACTTTTCATTGATACTCAAAAAGAAATTGTCGTCGAAGAAGGCTGCTGTAAGGCATACATAAAACCTCCATTTGAAATGGATTACTGCATTTCTTGCGTATTCCTAAGTGCTGTTGTAAAAAAAGTTGCTATAGAAAATATCACTTTGTTGACGGATCATGCAGCAATGCAAATAGTTACTACGGATGGTACCTAGAGCTAGAAACTTCAGTACTTTTAGTATAATATTATAGTTATATTACTGATTGTTTTATTCAAACCCGGACCGTTT
>JAIRSI010000083.1 GCA_031255515.1 Oscillospiraceae bacterium
TCCACTGTCTCCAAAGAGTTTTACATCTTTCCTTGGGAAGAAACTTTGAATCTTTAAACTAAAACAATCGCTAGGAAATTCCCATCACTAGAAGCTCTAGCTGCCAAAGTATCGCTCAATGACAGCTAATAGATACAACCAATCATTTAAAGATTATTCATCCGTCAAAGTTAGTTTTCAAGGAATCACCTAATTGTAATTAACTATCAAGAAACCACCCAAAATACTACCTCTAATTATCGGTATTCGCGTTTTTATATTTTTTAGAGTGCTTTTTAGCCAAGTATTTTTATGGTATCGCTTTATATTTAAAAATTTTCGGCACACTTTTACTTATCTAGACACCTTCAACTCCCGCGATGCAAAGAATTTTTCGTCTAATAAATTCAGAGAAGACAAAGAAGACACAGAAAAAAATACAGATTAAAATCGAAAGCTCTACTATAAATTGCGTTTCTTAATAAAAAACTGCAAAAATCGTCGAAAAAATCTCTATCTTTTAGAAAACTGCGGAGCACGTCTGGCTGCTTTGAGGCCGTATTTTTTGCGTTCCTTCATGCGGGAATCTCTGGTTAGAAACCCTCTCTTTTTTAAAATCAATCTTAGACTATCTTTATCGTACTGCAAAAGAGCCCTTGAGATACCGTGACGTATCGCGCCAGCCTGACCCGAAACTCCACCCCCAAAAACACTGCAGACTATATCAAATTCGTTCTCTTTGCCAGTTAGAACTAGAGCCTGGCGAGCAATGGCTTTCAGGGTGTCGAGTCCAAAATAGTCTTCCACATCTCTATTATTGACTATGATTTTGCCGGAACCTTTGTATAGTCTCACTTTTGCAACAGAGCTTTTTCTTCTTCCTGTACCGTAAAAAAAGCCAGAATTATCATACATGTTTTTTAAACCTCTCCTTCGTATTCTTAAAAATAATGGTCGTAAATTAATTTAGAAAAACTAAAATTACACTTGTAAACTTAAAACCTCTGGGCATTGTGCTTCATGTTCGTGTTCGGGGCCGGCGTATAAACGCAATCTGGTCATGGCTTTTCTACCCATTGAATTGTGAGGCAGCATTCCTTTAATGGCAAGCTCAAAAGCTAACTCGGGCCTATCTTTCATGATAACATCATATCTCATCGATTTTAAATGCCCGATGTATCCTGTATGCCAATAATGATACTTTTGGGTTAACTTGTTGCCGGTGAGAAGTACCTTGGAACAATTTATAATGATTACGTGATCGCCGCAATCCACATGGGGAGCAAATATCGGTTTATGTTTGCCGCGCAATATGAAGGCGACTTTCGCAGCAAGGCGGCCAAGAGGCAAACCGGTAGCATCCACAACGTGCCATTTACGTTGTATTTCTTCTGTTTTTGGCATAAAACTGTGCATGATCTTCTCCTTGTATTTTAAAAAATTTCAGCCGCATGAGGTAATGTTAGCACAAGTGTTATTACATGTCAATACGAGTCGCTAAAGTATCTTATTTATTAAACAACCTGCAAGCAACATAGTGCCCAGCTTTTTCTTCTGCTAGAGGGGGCTGCTCTACGTCACAGCCTTCAAAAACTTTGAAGCATCTCGTGCAAAAACGACAGCCCTTCGGGGGGTTAATCGGGCTCGGGACGTCTCCTTCAAGGCGTATTCTTTCTTTTTTGACCGACAAATCAATATTGGGGATGGCGGACATTAGAGCTTGGGTGTATGGATTGAGGGGATTTTGGTACAATTCTTTTTTGTTTGCTATTTCCATCATTTTGCCCAAGTACATCACGCCGACACGATCGCTTATGTGTTTTATGACATTAAGACCGTGAGCTATAAAAAGGTAGGTTAAGCTAAATTCTTTTTTTAAATCGTCGAGTAAGTTTACAACCTGAGCTTGGACGGACACGTCTAGGGCAGAGACAGGCTCATCGCAGACAATAAAAGTCGGGTTCAGCGCAAGCGCCCTGGCGATGCCGATGCGCTGTCTTTGCCCTCCAGAAAATTCATGAGCATAGCGATTGCGGTAATTGCTAGCAAGTCCAACACAGTTTAATAAATATGAGACCCTATTTTCTATTTCGTTAGACGGCAACAGCTTGTTTATGCGGATGGGTTCTGAGATAATTTCCCCGACGGTCATTCTGGGATTTAAAGAAGCGTAAGGATCTTGAAAGATAAGCTGTATATCTTTGCAGTATTTTCTTCTCTCTGCTTTATTTAAGGAAGCTAGGTCTTTGCCGTCGAATATTATCGATCCGGAAGTAGGTGAATAAATATCCACTATCATCTTCCCTATCGTGGACTTGCCGCAGCCAGACTCCCCCACCAAACCAAAAGCCTCTCCTTTATGTATGTCAAAGGAGACATCGTCCACGGCTTTTAGAATGGCAGTCGGTTTGCCGAAAAAATTTCTCTCAACAACAAAATATTTCTGTAAATTTCTAATTTGTAACAAAGGCTTAGAACTCATTATTCTTCCTCCACACTATCTCGGTACAAAAACAACGCACTCTTTAATTTTTTACTTATACCCAAAGGCCACAGACACTTTCTTTTTAGATTTTTTATACAAAACTCATAGCTCATTACTTTTCATCCGTGCTATCTCTAAATTCACGCCATCTGTTTGCAAGAACAACGCACTTTTTGATCGATTGTGTCGGGCCGGGTATTTTTTTAGATTTTTTCACGCAAAACTTAAAATTCATTATTCTTCCTCCACACCGTCCCCGTACAAAAAGCAACGCACTCTTTGATTTTCTACCTGCATCAAGCTGGGTATTTTCTCTTTGCATTTTTCCATACAATGCTCACATCTGTCAGAAAACGAACAACCCTTGGGCATTTTAAGCGGATCGGGAACCATCCCTTTAATCATGTAAAGCCTTTCGCGATCTTCATTTAATTTTGGAATTGACTGAAGCAAACCTATGGTATAAGGGTGTCTTGGCGTGGAAAATAAATCTTTAACCATAGCTTCTTCGACAATTCTGCCGCAGTACATAACGGCAACTCTGTCAGCTGCTTCTGCAACCACGCCCAAATCGTGCGTAATTAGAAGGACTGCCATCCCGAGTTTTTGCCTTAAATCGTACAGCAAATCTAGGATTTGAGCCTGTATGGTAACATCAAGGGCGGTCGTAGGCTCATCCGCTATGAGAATTTCGGGGTGACACGACAGAGCCATGGCTATCATAACTCTTTGGCGCATACCTCCACTCATTTGATGGGGATAGTTGTCCATTCTTTTTTCGGGGGAAGGAATGCCGACAAGTCTAAGAGACTCCACAACTTTTTTTAGAGCATCTTCTTTAGAAAGATTTGTGTGAATATTAATGCTCTCAAGAAGCTGAGTCTTCACGCGATAAACGGGATTAAGGGATGTCATAGGTTCTTGGAATATCATGGAGATCTGATCTCCTCTGATTTTTTGAAGCTCGCTAACAGATCTTTTGAGAAGATCTTCCCCCTTAAAAACAATTTCACCGTTTGAGACTTTGCCGGGTTTTTGCAGCAATCCCATTATAGAAAGAGACGTCACACTTTTGCCGGAACCAGACTCGCCCACAATGGCTAAAATCTCGCCTTTGTCTAGACCAAAACTCACATTATTAACAGCGGTCACTACGCCTCTTTTCGTGGAAAACTCCGTCTTTAAATTTTTAACTTCAAGTAACAATATTTTCTCACCACCTTTAAATCCTATTTAATCGCAAATAAATCGCCTCGTTTGCTGACTTTGAATGACAGTGTTTCTAGCATCTGGTATCGGCCACTAGTGTAGTTATAAGCCTTCCTGGAACACAAATACAAATTCTGCTCACTTTTTCAAATCAAACACTTCTGTATCACCTTAAAGCACTAAGATCGGGATTTGTTTATTTTTCTAAAACTAGACACTCTTAAAGCATCAAAATTGGGCATTTTGCGCATCGCGTCAAAGTGCTAATGCCAAATCGCGCTTGTTTCTTTTTGATTTAAGGTACCCAAGATTTGGGGCCTAGAATATCCCTTAAGCCATCGCCCAAAAGATTGAATGCCAGAACGGTTAGTGGTAATCATCCCAAAAAGGAGGTAATCAGATTTGACTTCAAGGTACTTAAGATTTGGGATCTAGGATATCCCTTAAGCCATCGCCCAAAAGATTGAATGCCATAACCGTCAAAGTGATAGCCGCCCCGGGGAAAATCAGAGTATGAGGCGCTTGTAGAATGTACCTTCTGGATTCACTCAGCATAGTCCCCCATTCAGCTTGGGGAGGCTGGATGCCCAGTCCCAAAAAGCCCAGCGCGGCAAGTTCGAGGATAGCGCCGGAAATACCCAAGGTCGCCCTGACAACCACGCCTGATATTATATTGGGCAAAATACCTTTAAATATAATCAAAGAATCTGAGCTCCCAATAATTTTTGCCGCCTTTACATAATCCGTTTCTCTCTCGGACAAAACGCTCCCCCTGATTATTCTAGCATATTGTGGAATGGCAACAAAGCCTATGGCAACAATAATTTTTTCTATCCCGCTGCCCAGGGCAAGCATCAAGGACATGGCCAACAAAATGGACGGTATGGCTAGCATTGTATCCATAGATCTCATTATAATACTGTCAAGCTTACCTCCGTAGTACCCCGCGACAGCCCCCAAAACTATTCCAAAAAACAGCGAAAAAGCCACCGAGACTATCCCGACAAACACGGATATACCTGCCCCATCTAACACCCTGCTAAATATGTCTCTGCCGTGCTCGTCCGTGCCAAAGATGTGACTTTGACTGGGAGAACGCGGGTTCGCGGCACTTTCCTCTGTCAGATTGGGATTGTAGGGCATGAATATTCTTCCCACAGTTGCAAAAAGCACCAGAAAAATAACGAGAAACAATCCCAAAACAGCCGCCTTATTTTTCTTAAGAGAATCCCACATCTTGCCAAGAGTAGAATCCTGCTTATCATCTGCAAAGCCAACCTGATCCGATACGCCTTCTGCTCTACCTAAATCATCACTCATCGCAGACACATTCACCTTTCTTTAGTAAAATTCAGTTTCATTTTCCATTATAAAGCGAAGTCCATTTCTTTATAAAGCGAAGTCTATTTTTTTGTTACTCATCTCTTTTTGTAAGCTTGATCCTTGGGTCTAAAAACGCATAAACCACGTCGACAATTAAATTGATGAGAACAAAGACAAACGCCGTAAGCAAAACCGATGCTTGTACGATGGGGAAATCAGAAGCCTGAATACACTCCACCGTGTATTTGCCTATGCCGGGCCAACTAAACACGGTTTCGGTAAGAACTGCTCCAGCAAGAAGAGAGCCAAACTGCAAGCCCACAATTGTTATTATGGGAATAAGGGCATTTCTTAGCGCGTGAAAAATAATAACCTTTCCTTCTGACAACCCTTTAGCTCTAGCCGTTCTTATATAATCTTGACTAAGAGTTTCTAGCATGGCCGAGCGCGTCATTCTGGTTATAACTGCAGTGGAATACATAGCAAGCGTGATGGAAGGAAGGATCAAGTGCTTAAGCACGTCAAAAAAAGAATTCCACTTTCCAGAAACAAGCGTATCGAGCAAATAAAAACCCGTACCCCCAGTCGGCTTTAAAAGCACGTCAATTCTGCCGCCACTGGGTATAAACTTGCTCGAAAAGGTCATTATCAACATAATTCCCAACCAAAATATAGGGATAGAAACACCGAGCAAAGCAATCATCGACGTAATGTTGTCAAAGATGGAATTTCTTTTAACGGCAGAAATAACACCCATAGTTATCCCTAAAATAGAAGCCAGAATTATAGCAGACACAGCTAATTCTATGGTCGCAGGAAACCTTAAAAGCACCTCATTCACAACCGAAGCGCCCGTCTTATACGACTTGCCAAAATTTCCAGAAAGCACATCTTTTAAAAATATGCCATACTGCTTAATCAATGGTTCTTCAAGGCCTTGTTCTTTTCTCCAAGACAATCTTTGTTCTGGAGTAGCATACTTGCCCAAAACACTTTCCGAAGGATCTGTCAAAAACACTCTCATAATTATAAAAACTATGGTAGCAACCCCTAAAGTCACAGGGATAAGTAGTAATAATCGTTTGCATATATAATTAAACATAAAAACAACCTCTCATTATATCGCCAAAAACTGGGAATAAAAAATAGTACTTGCTGAAAAATACTAGCGGTTTAAACAAAATTTCAGCGCTCTATCTCACCTACAATCCAGACATCTCCAAATAAAAGTCAAACAAAAATCAACATCCGCTAAGAAGATCCCAGAGCGCCGCTTCATCTGTAAGTTTAGACATCTTTTCTGATAAAAGTCAAGCAAATCAACATTCGCTAAGAAGATCCCAGAGCGCCGCTCCATCTGTAAGTCTAGACATCTTTATAGAAATCAAACAAATTATGAAGTCAAATAAAAAATAATAACGTTTGCTAAGAAAATCCCGGAGCGCCACTCCATCCGAATATTCAAACATTTTTATGAAAATCAAACAAATCAATATTCGTCAAGAAGAGCCCAGCGCGCCGCTTCATCTGTAAGTTTAGAGATCTTTTCTGATAAAAGTCAAGCAAATCAACATTCGCTAAGAAAATCTCAGCAATTTAAATAAGATCCCAGCGCGCCGCTCCATCCATAAGTTTGGACATCTTTATGGAAATCAAACAAAATGTCCGGCAAAGAAGCGAGCCGACAA
>JAIRSI010000031.1 GCA_031255515.1 Oscillospiraceae bacterium
TGTAGACTCAAAACCATCCGTCAGCCAACAACACGGCTTCGATTCTATTGGCTACACGTCGCTTCAACTCTTTACAGTGCATCGTCTTTGAATGTTCGCGTTCATCATTTGCTAAAAAAATCTGCTACCTTATTCATATTTTTGACTCTATTCACGAGTGATACGAATACACGCTTTGAGTCTTGACAGATAAAAAATACAAAACATCCAAATTAAAGATTAACATACCACATTGACAAATAAAAACATAAAAACACTAAAATGAAGTTGAACATATACTTATCTTGACAAATTAAAGAACGCAAAGTGCCCAATAAAAATAACGTTACATACGGTCAGTTTCTTGGCAGGTAAAAATGAAAAGCATTCAGATAAAGTTAAATATATACTTAGTTTTGCTTGCTAAGATTAGTCTGTTCGTAGTTGATTCCAAAATTTAAAAGCAATTCTTTTGCGGCGTTTTGACCCATTTTTTTTTGTCGAGAGTTTATTGCAATAATCTCCACAATAACTGCAAGATTTCTTCCCGGTTTTACAGGTATTCTAAGAAATGGAAGTTTATTCCCTAGAATATCTATATATTCACTATTAATCCCTATTCTATCACATATTTTGGATTGACTCCAGTCTTCCCAATCTTCAAGTTGGACCACAACGTCTATTTTTCCCGTACCTTTGACGGAACCCGTGCCAAAAATACTGCGGGTATTGACGATGCCAATTCCTCGCAACTCCACAAAATATCTTATATTAGACGGCGAAGAACCGATTAAAGTCTTGTTTGAAACTTTTCGTATTTCCACAGCATCATCGGCTATCAAACGATGTCCTCGCTTGATTAATTCCACGGCAGTTTCACTTTTACCGATGCCGCTGTCACCGGTTATAAGTAGACCCTCTCCACATACTTCCACTAGGACACCGTGTCTACTTATCCTGGGAGCCAATTGCAAATTCAAATAAGGGACTAAAGATGCAACAAAAACAGATGTTTTGTCACTAGTGCTAAGAATGTGGATAAAATTCTTCTTTGCAGAATCAACCATCTCTTTATGCGGCGTAATTCCGTGCGTCATTATTATAGCCGGAGGCCCAAACGAAAGTAACTTATCGATAATTTCTAATCTTTTTTTCGGACTAAGTCTGTCAAGATATGTGTGCTCTGCGGATCCAAAAATTAAAATCTTAGATTTATCGAAAAAGTCCAGAAAACCCGCTAATTCCAGGCCCGGAAAGCTAACATCACTGGAGGAAACAAGCACTTGAGAAGGGTCTACAGGAGACAACAATACCTTTAACGAAAGATCTTTAATAATTTTGTTCAAACTTACTGTAAAACTATCAGACATTATTCACACCAATCTTGGATTTATATTTAAATTTTTTTAAATAACATTAATACGAGGGGGATCCAAAAACTGCTAAATATTAACTGCGCGCGAGGGTGTGCCAAAGGGTAAACCGGGGGATGAGTCAAGAACTTTTGCGAAGTTAAAACCATCTACGTATAGCGCCGATACATGGGTGCTCCCAAGGGGACTAAAATTATCTTTGTGCAGAAAATCTAATACCAGGAGACGAGTCTGGAAGTTTTTTGCAAGGTTAAAACTATTTGTGTGCGGTGTCAATATGGGAGGTGTAGGAGAAACGAAATTATCTGTGCCAAAGATCATAAAGATGAAAAATGCCAAGGGAGGGATAAATCGGGAGTCTTCGCGGGACTAAAATTATCTGTGTGCGGCTTCAATGTGGGAGGTGTAGGAGAAACGAAATTATCTGCGCCAAAGATCATAAAGATGAAAAATGCCAAGGGAGGGATAAATCGGGAGTCTCCAAGATGAAAAATGCCAAGGGGATAAATCGGGAGTCTCCGCGGGACTAAAATTATCTGCACGCAGCACCAATATGTGGGTGTTTCGGAAGCTGAAATTATCTATGAGCGGGGGAAGGAGGGAGCGTCAAAACAAAAAAGTGCTGGAGAAGGTGATGAATCAGAGGCTAAAACTACCTGCGTACACGAGATGTCAAGATGAGAAATGTCGGGGATAAAACAGAAACTTTTGTGAGCTTAAAACTGTCCATGTGCAACACTTAACGATAACTAGAAGCCTTTTGCGAATTTAAAATGCCCGTGTGCAGCGCCAAGGTAACGAGCATTCCCCGGAGGAGCTTTATGGTAAATTGGATATAAAATTGCCCAAGTGTCAGCGCCGAAACAAAAGTCCAAAGAGCCACCACCCCTCTTTTTAAGATGAATCAGGGGATTTTATTTGATCCAACAAAGCTTCGAAAGCTTTGGGCAAAGCGCTCGTTAAGTGAATATATTCCCCTGTTTCAGGGTGCTCAAACCCTATTGTCTTAGCGTGAAGGCACTGGTTGTTTAAGGCTTCGTAAAGTTTTTTTCTGGGGCCATAAACCGGATCTCCAACCACGGGGTGACCAATACTCGACATGTGGACCCGTATTTGATGAGTGCGCCCTGTCTCCAATCGAAGAGAAATATGGGCAAATCCTTTAAAATTTTTAATAACCTCAAAATGAGTAATGGCCCATCTTGAATTCCTACCTATGACGCACATTTTTTTTCTGTTATTGGGATCTCGTCCTATCGGCGCCGCTATTTTTCCGGAATCTTTTTTCAAATTGCCATGAATCACCGCCTCATACTCACGCAAAAAAGAATGTTCTTTTATCTGCTGGGCAAGTTTTATATGCGCCCGGTCATTTTTAGCGACAATTAAAAGTCCGCTGGTACCCTTATCTATACGATGTACTATACCAAGTCTAGATTCGCCGGATATCCTGGATAAAGAGTCTCTAAAATGAAATTTTAGGGCATTTACGAGAGTTCCGCACTGATGTCCGGCGGCGGGATGCACTACCATGCCCTGTGGCTTGTTGACTACAACAAGATCATCGTCTTCATAAACTACTTCAAGAGGTATATCTTCGGCTTCGGCGGCAAGATTTTCTTGTCTGGGAACAGAAAGACTTATTTTATCATTCATGTGCACTTTGTAATTTTTAGAAAGAATTATCTTTTCGTTAACACAGACATTGCCGCCTTGCAGTAACTTTTGAAACTTAGATCTTGTAAAACCATACAGCTTACCTGCAACCGAGATCGACGTGTTATCAGCAAGAAAATGCCCAAAACTATCCTTTGCTTCGTTAAAAACAAAATGCAAAAATCTGTCAAGCCTCTGACCAATATTTTCTTTATGCACCAAAATACTAATTTCTTCTTTCATATCTTAATTAATGCCCTCTAAATTTTTATTATATTTGTTGAATCGTTAAAATTTGCTACCCAAACGTCCTTGAAATATCTCTCGCAGCTAAATCTAAACGCCTCAAATGTCAAAAAATATGTAAATACACTGAGGAATCACGAAATTGTAAACCAAAATTATCAAACCATTCGTACAACGGGCAATATTTCGAGTTAAACATATTTAAACACCTTGCCTTCCGTAAATTTTGTGTCGAGAGACCATTAAAGACGCAACAAATAGCACTGTTCCTAAAGTGATACAATAATCAGCAAGATTACACACGGGAGAAAAAAAAGAAAGCTCTAAGTAATCAATTACGTAACCCAGCCATATTCTGTCAATGAGATTGGAAAAACCGCCCCCGATTATTAGAGATGAAGATAGATAAAAAGTCAAGATTTTAATTGGCTTTTTAAAAACGAAAATCGTAAAACAAAAAATTACCAAAACAGTAAAAATTACGAAAAACCAACGAGCACCACTAAAGATACCGAACGCGGCGCCCCTGTTTTCTATATAAACAACATCGAGCAAACCATCGATTAAACTCAACTTTCCTGAATTTTTAAAGCGGGAACGCACGAAGAATTTTGCGACTTGATCGACCAATACGACAAAGACTGATACAATCACAACTAATACACGCAACCATTCACCCCCTTACTATCCGAGCGCAGCGTGCTAACCTTAAGATGACGTTGAAAATTAACTGCCAAAATTTTCTTTATAAATGTACATACACCTGCGTATCACCTCTATTGCATTGTTCATTCCACTTATTCTTTCAACTCGCGTACTTTTGCCTTCGAGCGCCTTGTAAACACTGAAAAAGTGAGCCATTTCGTCAAAAATCTGCTTCGGCAAATGCTCTATATTTTTGTAAGTGTTATAATTTGGATCGTCAAACGGTACAGATATAATCTTTTGATCCCTCTGCCCATCGTCCACCATGTCTATTAGCCCTATTGGATAACATCTTACCAAAGTAAGAGGCAAAATGGGCTGAGAACACAGCACCAGCGCGTCAAGAGGATCGTCGTCGTCAGCCAAAGTGCGGGGTATAAAACCGTAATTTGCGGGGTAATGGGTGGATGTATAGAGAATCCTGTCAAGTTCTAAAAGGCCCGTATCTTTATCGAGTTCGTATTTAGTCTTACTACCCTTGGTTATCTCTATAACTGCCACGAAATCTCGTTCTGTTACTCTCTCAGGTTTAATATCGTGCCAAACATTCACTTTTAAAATTCCCCCTTTCTTTTGGTAGTTACGCAAAAAATTCAAACGCTCATGTATCACACTTATTGAGTTTACCTCAAAAGGTAAATCCGTGTCAAGGGATTATTAAAAATAATCTTATTTTAAAGATCGCTATGGCCATTTCGATTCAATAGATGCCAAGTTTTTTGAGTGCTTCCTTGAATGTGTCTTTGTCAGTTACGAAGTGCGCCACTTTCATTATGTCTTTTGAATATGACATTTTTGTATTATATCATAGTCTGTTCTAGATCGAAGCAGTTATACTTGCCTTGAAATTGCCTAAAAATTAATGTATTTTTGAAAAAAGTTGTTGCCAATCACATTTTTGTATTAATGTAATTTGAGCTACAAATAACTCGACTCGCGGTAAAATTTTAAAGGATTTGTAAAGTGGCGTGGTAGATTTTTTAAAAAACTAAGATCAAAAAAAGAAATAAATTGACGTTCAAACTTTGAAGTTTTAAAAAATCTAAAGCATAAAATGCAATAATTATTTTAAGGTTTTTTTAATTTAAATTTCTTGAGATATTGATTTTTTTTAAGCGAAAATACAGTTACTCCCTGCGAATTTCTTGTACTCTTAATTGGCAACAAAGCTGTGTCGAAAATTAATTTTCTACCGTCGGAAGATTCCAACAAATATTTTTTGTCCTGCTTGATAAAAGATATACCGACAAGTTTCGAGGAGCAAGAATAAGCATTAACGAGTTTTTTTCTGTTAGTTTTAGTCATATAAACGCTAAGTTTTATTTTCAGAGCCTTGCCATTTCTAAAAAATAAAACCAAGAATCCACGGTAATCGTCTGTAACCACCATATAAATCGGGACCTCTTCCTCATTCATACATAAACTAACGGGCAGATAATTACCTAGCAAACTGGCTTTATCATCATTAAAGTCACATCCTCTGGATTTATAAACGTTATATTTATTCGTAAAAAATAAAATTTGTGAAGTGTTATTTCCTTCTATTTGTCCTATAATTTTATCTTTTTCTTTTAATTTTTGTTCTGAATTGGCCCGCAGAGATAACGCTGGTATTTTCTTAAAATATCCTTCTTTTGTGAGAAAAAATGTTACATTATAGCTAGGCACTTCATATTTTGTATGCTCGGTTTTTACATCATGATGGAAGATAATTGTAGTATTTCTTGGTTTTTTATATTTTTTGATGATTATTTTCAACTCATCTATTAAAATTAAAGAGAGCTTTTCTTCATTTTTCAAAATTTCTTTTAACTCGTCTATTTCCTTTAAAATATTATTTTTTTCTTCTACTCGTTTCAAAATATACTCTTTGTTAATATTTCGAAGTTTTATGTCAGCGATATACTCGGACTGGATTTTATCTATAAAAAATCCGCTCATAAGGTTGTCGATTACTTCGCTTTCTTTTGAAGTTTTTCTTATTATAGCTATTACTTTGTCTATGTCCAGGAGTATAGCGGTAAGTCCATTTAACAGATGTAGCTTCTTTTTTTTCTTTTCAAATTCAAATCTGGTGCGCCTTTTGATACAATTTTTGCGAAAAGAAATCCATTCTATCAAAATATATTTTGCACCCAGCACGCGGGGTTTGTTATTTAAAAGAATATTAAAATTACAAAAGAAAAGATCTTCAAGCGGAGTCATTTTGTATAATTTTCTCATAAATGCATCGGGGTCTACGCCCTTTTTAAGATCGATAGTAATTTTAAGCCCATAAAGCCCTGTCTCATCGCGGATGTCAGAAATTTCCCTTATTTTATTTTGTTTTACAAGATTTACTACTTTTTCGACGATCGCTTCGCAGGACGTAGTGGTGGGTATGCTGGTTATATCTATACAATTGACAGTTTTGTCGTATTTATATTTACCTCTTGTTTTAATTTTTCCTCTGCCAGTGTTGTAAATTTCTAGCAGGGATTCTTTGTCGTAAAGTATTTCTATATCACACGGGAAATCTGGAGCTAAAAGAGTTTTTGTGATGTCAAAATCCGGGTTGTTTATCAACTTTATGGTGGTTTTACAGATTTCTTCCAAATTAAAAGAACAAATTGAACTTGCCATCGAGACTGCTATTCCGGTATTTGGATTTACTAAAATCGACGGAAAACGCACAGGCAGCAACGATGGTTCTTTCTGGGTATTGTCGTAGTTGTTCACAAAATCAATCGTATCTTTGTCAATATCACAAAATATCTCGTTGCAAATTGTATCTAGTTTTACTTCTGTGTATCTTGAGGCGGCGCAGGCCATATCGCGGGAGTAGTATTTTCCAAAATTTCCCTTTGAATCCACAAACGGATGCAAAAGAGCTTCGTGACCCCTGCTGAGCCTGACCATGGTTTCGTAGATGGCAGTGTCGCCGTGGGGATTTAACTGCATTGTTTTTCCGACTACGTTTGCAGATTTGGTGCGAGGCCCGGTTAAAAGGCCCATTTTATACATTGTGTATAATAATTTTCTGTGAGAAGGCTTAAAACCGTCTATTTCGGGAATCGCCCTTGAAAGAATTACGCTCATGGCATAGGGCATGTAATTGTTTAAAAGGACTAAACTTATATTTTGCTCTGAGATTTCGCCTTTTCCGTTTATAATTGCGTCTGTTTTGAAATTAGTCTCTCTATTTTGTTCCACGCAAAATCCCCCATTTACTACTTTTTTTGCAAAATCTGCCGCAAATTAGGTTATTTTTTGATAATTCAGGCTATATGAAAATGTTTATCTGCGAGCTAAAATATTTTAAGCTGCATTTCTTCGAATGTTCGCTTACGAATTTAAATTATCTCCCGGTAATTTTTATGATCCTTTTGAACTGTATCTACAAAAATGCTTACCGCGGGTCAAGTTATTTTCTGGCAATTTTTCTCCTTTTAACTTACATCTAAATTGTCCATATAAAGTTCGCCGTGATTGACTATATATTCTTTTCTGCCGGCTAAATTATCTCCCAGCAAAATGTTAAATATTTCCTGAGTTTTCTCTATATCTTCCGGAA
Organism: Oscillospiraceae bacterium; assembly: GCA_031255515.1. Classification (GTDB taxonomy): domain Bacteria; phylum Bacillota; class Clostridia; order Oscillospirales; family Acutalibacteraceae; genus JAITRE01. The sequence continues at coordinate 7,513 of JAIRSI010000031.1, forward strand.
CAACTTTAATGGTTCTTCTAGAAAGCGGATTCATGGTGGTAAGATTCATCATATCAGGCTCATTTTCCCCAAGACCCTTTGATCTTTGCACGATACAACTTTCTTCTTTTATTTTTGCCATAAACTCTAGTTTTTCTCTTTCGCTGTAAGCAAAATACGTCCGATTTTTTGTATTTATTTCATAAAGCGGGGATTCCACAATAAAAATTTTGCCCTTATTTATCAGTTCTGGAGTGAGAATATAGAGCATAGTTAACAAAAGTGTTCGGATTTGAAAGCCGTCAACATCAGCATCAGTACACAAAATAATTTTACTCCAGCGAAACTGCTTTATGTCAAACGACGAAAATTGCTTGTTAGACTTAGACTTTATCTGAACACCACAACCTAAAACTTTTATTAAATCTACAATTATTTCGTTTTTAAAAATTTTACCATAGTCAGATTTAAGACAATTTAAAATTTTACCTCTAACGGGAATAATGGCCTGAAATTCCGGGTCTCTTGCTTGCTTGCAAGCGCCTAATGCCGAATCACCTTCTACTATAAAGAGCTCCCGTTTTGTTTTGTCTTTCGAGCGACAGTCCACAAACTTTGCCACGCGATTGGTGATATCCATGTTGGCGGTGAGCTTCTTTTTTAAGTGCACCCTGGCTTTTTCCGCGTCTTCTCTGCTGCGTTTATTTATTAAAATTTGCGAAGAAATTTTCTCAGCGTCCATTCGATTTTCTGTAAAATAAATCTCTAAATTATGATTTAACATTGCAGCGATTACATCCTGTATTCCTTTGTTGGTAATTGCTTTTTTTGTTTGGTTTTCGTAAGACGTCACATTTGAAAACGAGGAAATCACGATAACTAGACAATCCTCGACGTCGGTGTAGGTGATTTTGCTCTCATTTTTGCTGTATTTGCCATTTTTTTTCAAATAAGAGTCTATTTGAGAAACAAAAGCAGTTCTCATTGCTCGCTGGGGAGCTCCGCCGTGCTCAAGCCAACTTGAATTGTGGTAATATTCTAAAAGGGAGATTTTATTCGAAAAAGCAAAAGCCACATTTACCTTGACCTTGTAAGAAGGCTTATCTTCACGGTCTCTCGCGGTTTTTTCTTGATGCCAAGTTACTGTGCTTGTCAATTGATTTGAATCTAAAATTTCGTTCACGTGGTCTACAATTCCATTTTTATAGTAAAATTCTGTTTTTTCGACACCAGACTCATTTTCTATAAAGAGTTCAAAATGAATTTTTGCATTCACGATAGACTGGCGTTTCATCATATCTTGTAAATACTCTTTTGAAATGTAAATGTCCGTAAACACATCAAGATCTGGTTTCCACTTAATTTTTGTGCCGGTCGCTTTTTTTGCGCAGGCTTTCTTCAAAAGCCCGCCCACATTTTCTCCTTTTTCAAAATGCAAAGAATATTCGAACCCGTCGCGACACACGGTAACATCCATAAACTCCGATGAGTACTGCGTGGCGCAAAGGCCAAGACCGTTTAGACCCAAAGAATATTCATAATTTTCACCTTTGCTATTTGAATATTTGCCGCCCGCGTAAAGCTCGCAAAATAGCAGCTCCCAGTTAAATTTTTTTTCGTTATTATTGTAATCGACCGGAATTCCTCTGCCGTAATCTTCTATTTGAATGGAATTATCCTCAAAATACGTCAAATTTATCCTATTACCAAAACCTTCTCTGGCCTCATCTATAGAATTTGATAAAATCTCAAAAACACAATGTTGACAACCTTCTATGCCGTCTGATCCGAAAATAACAGCGGGCCTTTTGCGAACCCTTTGGGCGCCCTTCAAGGACGAAATGCTGTCATTGCCATAGGCTTTTTTCACACAATTTTCTCTCCTTTAATCTAAAAAATAAGGTTTACACAGCGGCATAAAGTGGCCCAGTAGATGTCATTCTACTCTCAGAGAATTTAAAAATCAAATACTTCTAGTTAACTTCATCAAACATCTTATTTGTGAATTCAAAGTCGCCATGAAATTTTATCGCAAAACCCAAGCTGCCCACAGAATAGTTAAAACAAGAGGCGACATTTACTAAGCTGCCAATGTCTGCTTTGCTTTTCGTTCTTGAGGGGGCCGGGGGGGAGACTTAAATGAAAATTAGAAAGGCGTGTATCTCAAAAGTCTTTTAAGAATAATTGAAGATCGATTAAAACTTGTCCCATTCACTTTTAGCCACCAAAGCATTCCCGGAGAATTGTAAGCAGGGGTAGAAGTGGGGGAATTTTTGCGATTAGCAAGATCGTCTTCTTTTAGATTGAGACATAACTGCGTATTGACCATTCCTAACATGTTATTCACATAGACATCCGTGAAGTAATCGTGGTTGCCGTAGGATATACTCAGCGAGTGTGGGCCACTGCTCAAACCAGTGACAATTGCATTTCCGTTTTCATCCGTGGTAGTGAAAGATTCATTTTTATTATCTGCTCTGATTTTTATTTTTGAATTTGCAAGGGGATAACCACCATTGTTTATCGAAGCAAGTACATTGTAATTGCTTCCAGGTGCTGCATTTAAAAACTTTATATGGGTTTTATCTGCAGAGTAGTCATCTTTTTTGTTGATAGATTCCAGATACTGCATGTAATTCTTTGATATGTCACGCATGGGTAAAGAACTAGTTCCATTTAGGGTTTCGGCTTTTCGTGAAAAAAAGTATTGATCTCCGCCATTTTTTACGAACTCCTGAATGCAGACAATTATCTGGGTCCGATTATCGCTCCGGGACAGCACTTGCTTGTCCGTGCCATTGGCATCTATTAGCACTACTTTTTTTACCTTCGAACCATTTCTGATAATTTCGTTACTTTCCCCATCAAACTCAATGCCCGGCGCATTTGCATCTATCTCGAGTCTCATACCTCCTACATTTGGAAAGGCGGTATTCTCGTTTTGCAACATTTTATCCTTGAGAAATGTATCTTTAAATCCACTTTCTAGCACTTCGTATAATTCTTTGGGTGTCATGAGTTTGGCGACAACTTTGTCGTTGGAAAATGTTAGATTTAAGATGTTTTCAATTGTTACATCACCAGCCAAGATGGAGTTCCTTATTGAGCCGCCATTTACCAACGCAACCATGTCTCTGCCCATTTTTGTCCCATGAAGATTTAAATTTTTTTCGCAGTCAAAAAGAATCGCGTCGGCGAGTAAATTCCCGGCGTTTGTTTCAGAAAGTCTACTCACATTAACGCCGTTTATGTTGCCTCCAAAAAGAGTGTATGGAGTGCGACCTATGCAGATGCTCAGCGTTTCTTTGACTTTTTTCAGTTCTTTACTATAAAGATCTTGAATGTTGGGGTCTGGGGGTATTTGGGGTAGCGCTGCATTTTTTGAATCTCCTAGCTCCTTGCGACTTATAAGCCTGTGCGCAAAGAATGGTTTATTCTCGCGGAATTCAATCCTAAGCTCGCCCACCTGAGAGCTGGATTGCCCCGTTTGAGCAACAAGAGTCTCGCCGACTTTCTTTGAATACACTTCGTGACTATGGGCGTGAATAACAAAGTCTATGCCGTCAATCTTAACAATTTCGTCATTGACAGTGTGTGTAATGGCAACGATCACTTCAGCCCCTTGCTCTTTAAGCTGTTTTACTTCTTCTAGTGAAGTTTGTTTTTCATCTTTAAATACCAAGTTTTTTATGTTAGTCTTTTGCGTACTATGTATCGTGTCAGTGGTCGTTATACCGAAGAAGCCTATTTTCCTGCCCGCTACCTCCTTAATGACTCCCTTGTGCGCACTGCCATCTTGGTTTTTCAGAAAAGTGCTTCCGTCGAGATTGTAAACATTAGAAGCGAGCGCGGTTATGCCGGTTTCCGAAATATTTGTCAGCAAATTATCACTGCCGTAGTCAAACTCGTGATTCCCCAGTGCTACAAAGTCCCAGCCGGCAGCCTTCATTATTTCGTAAATCTTGCGCCCCTTACTAAAAGAAGCAAGCGGGGTGCCCTGTGTAGAATCGCCCGCGTCTACTAAAATTGAATTCTCATGGGAATCTTTCAAGGTTTTTATGATATCTGCCCCGATAGTGAGCAATTCTCCGCTGTCGCTGTATGTACTCCCCAGTGCGCCGTGCATATCATTAGTGTGGTAAATTACAATCGTGCTGGTGTTTTTATCCGGCAGAGTGAGCTTTATGCACAGCAAGAGCGCAGCGGCGCACAGAGAGAAAAAACTCCAAAATACCCAACGGGTCCGGATAAGTTTGATCCCAAGAAACACAACAGTTCTCCTCCATTCAACCCGAAAACGTTTTTTAAAGCAAAACCCCGGTATGAACTGCGATCCCACACCGACGATCTTAAATGTATGATTAGATCTTACACTAAAAAATTAAAAATTGCAAGCTATTTTTTTAAACAGTGAGAATAATAGTTACTAGTTACTGCATTTTAATTAAAAATTCCACCCAAATTTGGGTGGAATATCCATCAAAAAACTAATATAGCGCCTACTAGCCGCCCCTACCTAGGAGAGAGAGGGAGGCACAAAGCTCAAAACCATCCATGAAGCAATCTTACTATTCGGCAATTTTACCATAAAAAATGCGAGACGAAGATCAAACGCGATACCCAAGAGCCAGGCGGGGCAGGACGGGATTAAAATAGCCAAGCTTCAAGAATTTAAATCATCGTTTCTTGATTAGAGTTAGAGGCAGTATTGTTATCAGAAATTGTCGTTTTTTGAATACTAACAGGTGTTTTTTTAAATCCCTCTCCCGTTATTTCTCTTGCATCTGTGACTATCATGAAAGCATTTTCATCGATAGAATTCACTATGCTGCGTAGCTGGAATACCTCGTGCCTTCTTATGGCGCAAAGTAAAATTTCGCCCTCTTTACCCGTGTAACTGCCTTTGGACTTAAGTTTCGTTGAGCCTCTTAGAAGTTCCTCTGTTATTTTTTGAGATATTTCTTCGTTTTTGGGAGAAATTATAAACACTATTTTCCCTGTGCCAACGTCAACACCGTACATAACGGCATCTATAACTTTCGTAGTGACAAAAACGCACACCGTTGCGTAAAAAGCTTTTTCCACATCGTAAACAAAAGCTGATATTGCTATCACAATTACGTCTAAAATCAACAAAAGTTTACCTATAGATATGTGCGAATTATATATAGAAAGCAAACTGGCTATTATATCTATGCCGCCGCTGGTTCCTCCTCTCATAAAAATCAAAGAGCTACTCGCGCCTCCTAAGAGGCCCGCAAAAACGGAGGTTAGCAATATATCGCCCTTATATTCAAACCCAAATTGAACTATAAACGGCTTTGTAACTTCGATCAAAACGTTGTACATCACAGTGGAAAATAAAGATTTAATTAAAAAAGAGTGTCCTATTTTTTTGTGTGCTAGAATAAAAAGAGGGACGTTCATTGCAAGCGTGGTCCAACCAACGGGAAAGCCAAAAATAGTCTGAAGCATAGTGGCCGCGCCCACCAAACCTCCGGGAGCAAGATTATTCGGGACGACGAAAATGTTGGTGGTGATTGCGAGCATCATGTTGCCAAAAAAAAACGCCACAACATCTATGGCAAATTCCTTTTTTTTGTCGTCTAACCTGACCATTATTTTCTCCTCGTTTTAGATTTTATCACTAATTGGGCGGAAAGCCCTCACTGTCTTCAGGATAACGCAGGCGATACGCTGTGTCAATAGAATTTGACACGGATATTTTCCAATTTTAAAAGAGATGATAGGATGATATATGATTTAGAGCTTTAGAAAATGCAGGGCGTAATTATTTTTTTAGGTTTAGGACCTCTAATTAAGAACGCGAAATACCCACTAAGAAAGGCGGTTTCACAAAAATGCAAAGCCTCCAGCTATTTTTCGAGCTTAGAACTTCTAGAGATAGAGAGCACGACACCCATTTGAGCCAAAAGCATAACAAGAGCGGTTCCACCGTAGCTAAAAAACGGCAAGCTTATTCCTGTGTTTGGGATGGTGTTCGTGACCACAAAAATGTTGAGTATTACCTGAAGACCCACTTGCGCGGTTAATCCAATGCCCAAAAGTGCGCCAAATTTATCCTTTGCCCTCATGGAGATAATTATTCCGCGCCAAATTAGCATTGCAAAGAGCGACAGTATAATCAAAGCCCCGATAAAGCCTAGCTCTTCGCAGACTACAGAAAAAATAAAGTCGTTTTGAGGTTCCGGTATAAAAAGGTATTTTTGCCTAGATTTACCAAGACCCTCGCCGAACAATCCGCCTGAACCGATGGCGTACAGGCCTTGTCGAGTTTGCCAGGTGTCCGCGGTGGAGTTAAATGGGTCCAGCCAACCAATTACTCTTTCGTTTGCGTATGAGAGTTTGTTAGAAAGCACCAAAAAAGCAACTAGCGCGAGTGCTATTGCGAAGACGAACCCGAACCATCTTAGTTTAATTCCGCCTATATATAGCATGCCGCCGGCCAAAAGAATGACGATTACAAGGCAAGAAACATGAGGTTCTAGATACAATAAAAATGCCGTGAGTCCCAGAATGAGGGCGTAGGGTAGGACTCCATAGCGAAACGTGCGCATTTTTTCAAAATTTTTAGATATAAGATGTGAAAATGATAAAACTATAGCAAATTTTGTAATTTCAGAAGCTTGAAAACTGACGGGACCAAGGGGTATCCAACGATGTACGTCGTTTCTTACGGGCATAAATAAAACTAAAACAAGCAGGAAAAAGGATAAAACTAGGGTTGGCATTGCTATTTTTTTGAGCTTGGTATAGTCAAAAAAAGAAACCAAAAAGAGCACAAAGACCCCTAAAACTGCCCATACCAATTGATTTCTTATAAAAAAATAACTGTCCCCGTTTTGGTAATAATAAGCATTGAAAAAAGAGGCTGAAAATAACATAACTAAGCCAATCACCAACAAAACCAAAGTCAACATACAAAAAGTTATGTCAAGCCCCGACCTTGCGGAAAATATTTTTATATTCTCTTTTAGGATTTTTCTTCGGCCACGCTTTGCCTTCTTAAAAGCGTTTTCTTTTGAGGACGATAATGCAGATTTTTGTAGCGTTTTAGTTTTTCTCACTGATTTGTGCCCCCTTCGATCACATTGAAATTCCTGATATTTTAGCTTAATTATAATAAAAGATAGAAATAAGTAGAGAAATAATGCCGCCGATTATTGAGCCCGCGCTAAATCCCATACATATTTTGCCTTCAGACCAACCGCACATTTCAAAATGATGATGTATTGGACTCATCTTAAACAATCTTTTACCTTTTGTGGCTTTAAAATACAAAACCTGTATCATAACGGAAAACATTTCGACCAAATAAACAGCCCCCGAGCTTACTAACAACATCGGCTTATCCATGCCAAAAGTTATTGCGCAGAGCATACCTCCTAAGAATAGCGAGCCCGTGTCTCCCATGAATACCATGGCGGGATTGTAGTTAAACACCAAAAAACCCAAGCAGCCGCCCGCAAGACACGCGGACATTATGTCCATTCCCAATATTCCAAGCGCGCCCGACGACATCATTAAGAACAAAGCCGAAAAAAAAGTAACGGAAGCATTAAGGCCGTCCACACCGTCGGTTAAATTAACCGCGTTAACGATTCCCACTAGCATTATTGATGAGATTATCCAGTAGAACACTCCAAAATTGTAACTGCCAAGAAGAGGAATGTCAAAGACAGTGAGAGATTCGTTTGATTGAGCTTGTTTTAAAAAGTGGATGAGAAATAAATACAAAAAAGCTATAAAAAACTGCAAAAACAGCTTTTGTTTACCAGTTAACCCCAAATTTCTTTTTTGAGATATTTTAATATAGTCATCCACGAAGCCCACAAGCCCAAAACTCAGCGCCATGATGAGTCCAATTGCAAATCTTGCTACAGCAAAAAAAGCTTGTTTTGATGAGAGTGTGTCTTTGTTTGAAAGGTAAAATGCCAGCATGCACAGCACACTGGCGAGAGAAATGCTCGCTATAAACATTATTCCACCCATGGTTGGTGTGCCCTCTTTTTCTTTGTGCCAGGACGGTCCAAGCTCTAGGATTGTTTGACTATATTTTAAATTTGCAAGGTATTTTATAATTGCTTTTCCAGGCAGCAAAGTAAATAGAAATGCCAGCAATGCTGCGGTTATAAGCCAAACTTTGCTCAAAATTTCACACCCTCTCTCATAGCGCGAAGTTCTGCTAAACTGTGCATTTTACCTTAAACTTTATGTTCTTTTTTTACAATGCTAAATTTTATCAAACTATTTCATGTTTCCCCTTATATTTATATCTTTTTTGTTAGAACGTCTTCTCGCTATATACTGTGATCTTTTCCGGGTTGCTTTGCGTTTTTTCCTATATTCCACTTTTCGTCCTTACGTCCTCTCTCGTGGTGCAAAGTTCTGTCAAACTGTACCAAAACCGATCATTTTATCTAAATTTTATATTCTCCTTCGCAGCGCAAAATTTTATCAAGCTGCACGTTTTACGCCTTTTCTTAAAAAGTGCAGCTTTGCCGAGCTGCTTTACATTTTCTCTCATCGTACTTTTTTCCTTGCTCACACTTTCTCTGACAGTACGGGGCTCTGTTAAACCACTATTTCTCATTATAATTTTATATTCTTTATTGTTTCACATTTCTTCTTATGTTTACGTCTTTATCTGCTAGTATAAAAATTTTGCTAAATTATTTTGCGCTTTTTCTCATATTGTACCCTTTTTCATGGCCGTGTACTTTGTACTTTTTTGTAGTGTAAATTTTGTTAAGATGTTTTACAATCCCTCTTGCGCCTTAAAATTTTGCTAATCGGCAGTGTCCTTTAAAACGAACTCCACCGTGATCACTGTGCCGGGACTGACCATCTCACCCTCGCGTATGCTTTGAACTGACGATATCATTTCACTTTCCGATTGAGTCGCGCCAAGAACGCTCATATTAAGTTCCGAAGAAAACGCAAGTTTATTTGCGCTGGCTACGCTAAGACCTTTAAAATTTGGCACTTTAACTTTTCTTTTTGCGCTTTGATCGTCCGTGTACAAGACCACCGTCCCTCCCTTTGGAATTTTTGCCCCTATATCGGGAATTTGAGAAACTACCGAAGTTCCATCGCCCTTAATAATAGCCTTTAAATCTTTCTGTATTAAACTTGCTTTCGCGTTTTCAAGACTCGAACCGACTAGAAATGGCGTGGTTCTGTCGAGATTTTTCATTTCTTCCTCTGTATATATTTTGTCGATACCCACGATTGGTAAGATATCATTCATTATTTTTGCTCCCACGGGGGCCGCGACAATTCCTCCGTAGTAGCTAATTCCTCTCGGATTGTCATATATTACTATTATAGCAACTCGCGGTGATTCTGCAGGCGAGACAGCACAAAACGAAGCGATATAATCTTTTCTACCAGGGGTACTATCGCCGATCTTTTCGGAAGTTCCGGTTTTCCCTCCTATTCGAAATCCAGGTACGCTGCCATTTTTGCCGGAGCCGGTGGCAACGTTCATCCGCAACAATTCGCGAACTTTTTTAGATGTATTTGTTGAAATTACCTGCCTTCCCATATTTTCATATGCTGTTTTTACCACATTTCCCTCTTCGTTGAGAATTTGTTTAACTATGTGAGGTTGAACCAATTTACCCCCATTAGTAGCTGCAGCTACAGCGGTGATCATTTGAATTGGAGTGACAGTAAAATTTTGTCCAAAGGAAGCAACCACAAGATCCATTGCCCCCATAGAGCCATTTTTACTGAAAAACAATCCTTCTGCCTCGCCCGGAAGGTCAATTCTAGTTTTTTTAGTAAGCCCAAAGGCTTTGTAGTATTTATAAAATTTTTCTGCGCCCAAGCTTTGCCCTAGCCCCACAAACGCCATATTGCACGAGTGACATATGGCTTCCGTCAGATTTTGAGACCCGTGTCCGGTACGCTTGTGACAGTGAACGGTTCGGGCGCCGGCGAACGGGACAATGCCACCACTGCAATGAAACTTTGATTTGTCGTCGACGATATTTTCCTCCAAAGCCATTGAGGTGGTCAAGATTTTAAACGTCGATCCAGGCATGTAAGCGTCGTTAACAGCCTTATTTCTCCACTGCTTCTCAAGCGCTTCTCCTCTTGCTTTGGATCGTTGATTTTGAGGCAGAGTTTCTATTAGTTTTTTGGTTTCTTCGTCCACGATCTCAAAAGGAGTATTAAGATTGAAATCATTCTTAACAGACATCCCCAAAATTTCACCGTTGTTAACGTCCATCACTATTGCCACTGCGCCGTTGAGAACTTTATTGTTGATTCTGCCTTCCTCCAGGTGTTTTTCAACAGAGCGTTGAATCGCTTCGTCTATAGAGAGAACCAAATTGTTACCATTTTTTGCGTCGACCTTTTGTTCGTACTCAAAAGGCATATTAGTGCCCACGGCATTTCTTGCGGTAATAAGTCTACCCGATTCTCCCGTTAATTCTTTGTTGTAGTAATTTTCGATGCCAGACAAACCTTGATCGTCAGTTCCTGTAAACCCCAAAACTCTAGAGGCAAGGCACCCATAAGGGTAATATCTTTTTTGATCTTCTATAAGTCTAACTCCATTGCCCAATTGATTTTTACTCAAAAACTCAACTATTTTGTCTTTGGCATCGCTTTCTATTTTTCTCTTTACTATAGTATAGTATGACTTTTTACTCGCTTTTTCTAACACTTCATCTTTCGAAACGCCAAGAATTTGCGATAATTCCGAACAAACCAGCTCTTTTTTTGGACTGTTTCCCATGTACGCAGGTTCTAAAACCACCGTCCAGACTGTTGCGCTCTGAGCAAGAGGTTTCATGTTTCTGTCGTAAATAGTACCTCTTTGCGCAGTTATTAGGGTATCTTTAAGTTGCTGATCGAGAGCCATTTGCTGAAGCATTTTTCCATCTATAATTTGCAATTGCAAAAGTCTTACGACAATGATCCCAAATCCCACTGCCACTAACATTATAAGTACTAAAATAGATCTACGCCACATTCTGATAGTAGTACCTTTTGCCATCTTTGATCAAACCCTCTGTTTTAAGTGAAATTTATATTCGCGCACGTCGCGCGCGGGTGAAATCTTAAGCTTTCGCGCTGCATTAACAGTACCCTTGTTTGCTTTCTATTTCGGCGCATTCCGCGCCGCCACCACATTTAGTAATGCCTGTTAGTTTTCACTTTAGTGTATTCAAAATTTTGCCCACGCCATACAGCAATTTTTGTTTGTTTTCTATCCCGATGCGCCCAAGATTTTATTTGCACCGCATAGCAAAACCCTTTGCTTGGCTTTTTATCCCGATGAGTCTAAGACTTTGCCCGTGCCGCAATTTTTAGCAGTGCCCGTT